>NZ_CALIOS010000073.1:0-18784 GCF_938044715.1 uncultured Turicibacter sp. | reverse complement strand
ATTTGTAACACTACATTTCTTTGTTTTTTCTGTTGTTACAAAACCTAAACTTTCTAAAAATCGCTTCGTATCATCACGACCATTAATCTTTTTAATCAATAATTGTGTTCCAATATCCGCCATCGTAAGTGGCATCATAAGTCCCCCTCTTTAAGTAAGTCTATGCTAACTCGCGTGAAAAAAACAAGTTAGCTTTTGCTAACTGATAATAGTAGTATGCCATGTTTGGATAATGATGTCAATTCAATTTTGAGAAAAAAGTATCAAAGTTGAATTAAATGACCTCAATATGTTAAGATTAACTATATTTATATCATGATTATAAAATGAAAAAGGGGATACCTATGAAGCTACAAGAGTCAGGAGAAAACTACTTAGAAACCATTTTAATTCTCGAACAAAGAAATGGGGTTGTACGCTCTATAGATATTGCGAATGAACTCAACTTTTCAAAAGCGAGTATTAGCCGTGCAATGGGAATTTTAAAAAATGCAGAGCTTATTACAATAGAGAAGAGTGGACAAATTAAACTCACACAATCTGGACATCAAAAAGCAACAGAAATTTTTGAACGCCATTGCTTAATAAAAGAATTTTTAATGATGACCTTAAATATCGATGAAGATCTGGCTGATAAAGATGCTTGTCGTATTGAACATGTTATCAGTCCTGAAACATTTGAACGCATTAAACAAATCACAAAAAAAGGAGTCGATTCAAAGTAGAATCAACTCCTTTTTTTATTTATTTAGGTAACTCTTAGCCTTTTAAATCTCTCTAACTGAGCTTGCGAATTTTTAGAGCATTTTATTCTAAATTATTAATATTTCTATTTGAATGAATGTGAGAATTAGAAATAATCAATGTAGGTTTGTGTAATCTAGCTTCAAGGGGCAACATCCTGGTAAATTTTCGATAGTCACTTGTGGCTACGCCACTACGGACTCTCATCAAATTTCAGCGGATGTTAATCGCCTCTTTCAGCTTTTTGTGTTTAATACTCTTCCGATTTTTGCTAGGATGTAGTCGATTGATTTTTCGTCGTTTACGAGGTCGTATTCATTAATATTTAGACGAAGGACTGGTGCGGATGTAAAGTTTTCAATCCAGTCTTCGTAACGACGGTGTAGGTTGTACCAATATTCAACAGGTGTATCGATTTCCATTTGGCGTCCACGTGTTCCAATACGTCCTACAATTTCATCGATATCTCCTTCAAGGTAAATAATTAAATTAGGATGAGGAAAGTACGGAGTCATCACCATATCGTTAAATAATGAGTTATAAGTATCGAAATCTTCCTTACTCATACTCCCATTATCGTAATTCATTTGAGCAAAAATTGCAGTATCTTCATAAATTGAACGGTCCTGAATAAATCCACCACCGTATTGAAACATTCTTTTTTGTTCCTTAAAACGCTCTGCTAAAAAATAAATTTGTAAGTGGAAAGACCAACGATTAAAATCTTGGTAATACTTTTCAAGATAAGGGTTTCCATCTACCTTTTCAAAAGAAGTTCTAAAATCTAGAGTTTCTGCTAATTTTTTTGTTAACGTTGATTTACCAACTCCAACAGTTCCTGCAATCGTAATAATCGCATCGCGTGGAATTCCGTATTTTTCACATGCCTCGTACATTCTTAATCCTCCTGACCAATCATTTCATCGATTTTCTTGATAACTTGTTGTAAGTGCTTTGGATTATTTACATAATCAAGCTCATCACCATTCAGTTCAATAACCTTAATTTCCTCATGATTTTCTTTTAACAATGCTGTATATTCATGATAAGAATCGATTAAAGTCTGAAGATAATTGGGATCAATATTTTGTTCAAAATGACGGTTTCTCATTTTAATACGCTTCATAATCGTTTCAAGCGTCGCATTTACAATAATAATAACATTTGGCTTAGGAAGATCTTCCTCTAGAATATGATAAATTTTTTGATACTTATTAAAATTATTAACGTCGAGCGTCATCTTACTAAAAATCACATTTTTAAATAAATGATAATCAGATACAACAGATTTCTGATTATCTAAAAAATCTTTTTGAATATCTGTTAACTGTTTATAACGATTCGTTAAGAAAAACATTTCTGTTTGAAATGCCCAAGAATCAATATCATCATAAAATTTATCTAAAAAAGGATTTTCATAAACAATTTCTTTTAAAAGATGATAATTATAATGCTTTGAAAGTAAGGTCGCTAAAGAGGTTTTCCCAATTCCGATAGGACCTTCAATGGCTATAAAATAAGGTTTGTTCTTCATATCTGTCACTCCTGCTACGATAAAAAAAAGAAGTTCGAATTATCGAACTGTGTATCCTAAACGATTAAATGCATCTAAAATATATTTTGGCGAACCGATACTATCGTTGTAACGAACTGATACTAGTTTAAGAGAAAGATTAATATCTAATTTTTCAACCCCATCTAAATTTGTTTCAAAATAACTCTCGATTTTTTTAACATCCTCATCCGTTTTTAAATTTTCAACGTTAATCATGAACGTTTTAACCATCATCCTCACCTCAGACTTTCTTAAGATTTAGTCTTGATAACAGTAATATTTTATCATAGAATAGATGAGAATCATTCATTTTTGTACGAAAAAATTTAATGACTTTGATTAAAGATTATCTAAAGAGAATAAAGTCGTTAAGAAAAGAATAAACTAACAAGGTGGTGACTTATGAAGCACATAACATATATGCAAGCAGCAATAGAAGAAGCTAAAAAAGCGCAAAACCTTGGTGAAGTTCCTATTGGAGCTGTTATCGTCAAAGATGGAGAAATCATCGCTAGAGGTTATAACTTGCGAGAAACAAGTCAACTTTCAAATGCCCATGCTGAAATGATTGCTATTGCAAAGGCTAATGAAATGGTTGGTTCCTGGCGTCTTGAAGATTGTACACTATATGTTACACTTGAACCTTGTCCAATGTGTGCAGGTGCAATCGTACAATCGCGAATTCCAACCGTGGTATTCGGAGCCCATGATCCTAAAGGTGGATGCTGCGGAACTATTTATAATTTACTTGATGAGTCGAAATTTAATCATCGTTGTGAGCTAGTATCCGGTGTTTTAGAAGAAGAATGTGGACAACTTTTGTCAGATTTTTTCAGAAATTTACGCCAGAAAAAAAAGCAGCAGCGTGTTGACAATGAGACTTCAAATTGATATACTAAATGTGTATCAATTGAAACTCTCTTTTGGTACCCTTATTCAATAGGACGTTGTGAACCAGGTCAGGACAGGAATGTAGCAGCCTTAAGCAATTAGTTTTATGTGGGTAAGGGTACCAAAGGGGAGTTTTTTTTATTCCTTAACAGAATTTTAACAAACCCAAAGATTTAAATATGATAAAATGAGCATAATTAGATGGTTTTGGAGGGTTGAATACATGAGCAAGAGAATATTGGTTGTTGAGGATGAGTTTTCTATTCAACGAATTTTACAATACGATTTAACACAATCAGGTTTTTTAGTTGACTTAGCTAGTGATGGTGAGGAAGGATTAAAAAAGGCGCTGGTTAATGATTATGATGTCATTTTACTCGATATCATGTTGCCTAAAAAAGATGGATTTGCAGTTTGTAAAGAGTTACGAGCCCAAAATATTTCAACGTACATCGTCATGCTTTCAGCACGTGATGATGAATTGGACCGTGTATCAGGACTTGATTTTGGAGCAGATGATTATATGACAAAACCATTCTCATCAAGAGAAGTGGTTTCAAAAATTAAAGCCATTATTCGCCGTAAAGAAGTCTTATCTAGTGAAAAAAATAAAAATTATTTAGGATACAGAAGTATTAAATTAGATAATAGTCGCTTTGAAGTATTAGTAAATGGGCAAGTTATCGATTTTACGTTGAAAGAATATGAATTGTTAGAGTTTTTAATTCAACATAAAGGGCAAGCCATGTCTCGGGATGTGTTACTTGATCGCCTATGGGGATTTGAATACGATGGGGATACGCGAATCGTTGACGTTCACATTTTTAAGATTCGTGAAAAATTAAAAGATTATGGAATTAAAATTAAAACGATTCGTGGAATTGGCTATATGCTAGAGGATGAAGTCCATGATTAGTAGTCGCCACGAATTACTGGCCCTCTTCATTGTTTTTATTACCTTACTCATAGTTAATGTTCATAGTGAACCAAGTTTTCCAGTGACAGTTGTTTTTTTATTAGTGCTATTGATCCTAATGTTTATGCAATATCGCCGAGCTATGAAATATTTAGAGCAACTAAGAAAATATGATAAAGTAGCTGAAAGTATTCAGTCTCAAAAAAAATGGAGTATGGTTGCGCCTCTTGTGATTGAACAGCAAGAGGTTTTAGGAATTAAATATAATAAGTTGATGCGATTTATTCAACAACAGGAATATCGAAATCGTCGAAATATGCAAATTATTAGTATTATTACAAATAGCATTGAGGATCCGATGGTTATTTTAAACATTAGTGGTGAACTTGAGTATGCCAATAATCGATTCAAAAAATGGGTTGATTTATCCGCATTAAAAACTGTTTCGTTTAATGAAGTTAAACAACCAGAACTTCGTAAAGTATTAGAAGATGCATTAATTTGTGAAACAACACGAAAAAAAACATTAGAAATTGATCAAAAATTTTATATTTCTACTGCTAATCCAATTTACAACGAACATGATGATTTTAATGGATCGGTTATTATTTTTCATGATATTACTGATCTTCAAAAATATCAAAATCTTCAAAAAGAATTTTTCGGAAATGTTTCTCATGAATTAAAAACTCCAATTAGTGCAATTAAGGGATGTACAGAAATTCTATTAAATGGAGCGAAAAATGACCCGGCGGCATTAGATGAATTTTTAACGATGATTTCAGATGAGAATAATCGAATGGAACAACTTGTTAAAGATTTATTATTGATTAATCGATATGAATTTGATCAGATTAAAATGAAAACTGAAGTATTTTGTTTAAATGAATTGTTGACCGATTGTATTGTTCAACCTTTAAATGTTGCGAAGTTAAAACACCAAAAAATTAAACTTGAAGCACCAGAGCAATATCAAATAGAAGGAGATTACATTCAACTTAAACATTGTTTTCTTAATTTGTTAACAAATGCTATTCATTATTCAGGTGAAAATACAACGATTACTGTTAAAGCCAAAGCAGTAGGGGAATATTATCAAATTCAAGTTATTGATCAAGGCATCGGGATTCCAAGCGCAGATTTACCTCATATTTTTGAACGATTTTATCGTGTGGATAGAGCAAGATCTCGTCATACAGGGGGGACTGGACTTGGATTATCGATTGTTCAGTCTATTATTGAAGCACATAAAGGCCGTATAATGGTTAACAGTGAACTAAATGTAGGAACAACATTTACCGTTTCTTTACCTAAGAAAAAGAAGTAGTTTAAAATAAACTACTTCTTTTTTTATGCATGAAGAACATGGTTAGATACAGAATAAAACTAGATAATCCCTTGTAATTGAGATAGATTTTTAAAAATCTTAGCAGGACCAAGAATGACTAATTAAAAAATATATACCAGACTTCTGTTTCTACATTAGTTAATTTTATCTTAACCGTTTCTTAACAGAAAATTAATATTTCTAAAACAGATTTATATTACAATAACAACATAAGGAAACAGATTTAAAAAATGGAGGAATGAACATAATGAAGAAATTAATGTCTATTATGGCGGCGGCAGCTTTAACTTTTTCACTAGCTGCATGTGGATCAAAAACTGAAACATCAGAACAGCCGCAAACATCAACAGAAGGTTCTAATACTGAAACAACAAGCCTAGGTGTCATCGATGTTGTGAGCCGTGAAGAAGGTTCAGGGACTCGTAGCGCATTCGAAGAAATTATCGGATTTAACGTAGACGGTGAAGATCCAATGACTAGTAATGCAACAATCAAAGATGGAAACGGTGTAGTTGCAACATATGTAGCTGGAAACGAATCAGCAATCGGATACGTATCATTCGTAACATTAGAAGAAAAAGCATCAGAATTAAAAGGATTAACAGTTGATGGAGTTGAACCAACAGCTGCCAATGTATTAGAAGGAACTTACGGTGTGTCTCGTCCATTTATGATGGTATATAAGGATGAAAACCTAACAGATGTTGAACGTGCATTCATCGACTTCTTAGCTTCAAAAGATGGATTAGAAGTCTTAGAGTCAACGGGAACAATTGTTGATACTGCCAATGCAGAAGATTTTGATATGTCTAAATATGATAACTTAACAGGAAATATGACATTAGGTGGATCAACCTCAACTGAAAAAGCAGTAAAAGCTGCAGCGGATGAATTCACAGCATTATTCCCAAAAGTAACTTACACTTATGATGGAACAGGATCTGGAACAGGTGTTAAAAATGCACAAGATGGAACTTACACATTAGGATTCGCATCTCGTGAATTAAAAGAATCAGAAATCGAAAGTGGTTTAGCATACTCAACATTATGTATGGATGGAATCGCAGTTGTTGTTAATAAAGAAAACTCAACAAACGATATCACACTAGAACAAATTCGAGAAGTATACACAGGAAAAATTACTGACTGGAATGAAGTAAAATAACAACAAAAAAACGAGACAACGAGAGTCTCGTTTTTTTTTATGCTTTTAAATAGATATAAATTTAATGAAAAGAAATATTTGTATTTTTAGTATCAAAACAATTGTAAATCCATTTAGGTAACGTATCTTTATCGAGCAGCTCCTCTATGAAATTCGATAAAGTTGATTGGAGCCCAGACCGCTTCGATCACTTTCTCTTCATTTCTACGATGAGCTAAGCGCTCGCTTCAGCTTTTTTGTGTAATCTAGCTTCATCGAGCAGCTCCTCTATGAAATTCGATAAAGTTGATTGGAGCAAAAACCACTTCGATCACTTTCTCTTCATTTCTACGATGAGCTAAGCGCTCGATTCAGCTTTTTAAATTTAAAAATGAGGTGTTGAGATTGAAAAAGGATATGGCTATTAATCGTAAACGCGTCTTTCTAGAACGATTCTTTCATATCGTATTCCTAGTAGCTGCGCTATTTGCGGTCATCAGTGTTGCATTAATTATTATCTTTATTTTTGGTAAAGGGTTGGCTCCGTTTTTCCCAAATAATAAATTCGGAACCTATAACTTTATCGACTTTATCACCGGCTTACAGTGGAAGCCTAAAATAGGAGATTATGGAATTGGATATATGATTGTTAGCTCGATTGTAGCCACATTAGGTGCTATCGTTATTGGAGTTCCAATTGCTTTATTAACTTCAATTTTTATTGCAGAAGTTGCGCCAAAATGGTTAGCAAACATCGTGCGTCCTGCGGTGGAATTATTAGCTGCCATTCCGTCTGTATTATATGGGGTCTTTGGGTTTGCTGTCATTACACCCATGGTTAAATCAATTTCTCCTTATCCAACAGGGGATTCATTATTAGCTGTTATTATCGTTTTAACAATTATGATTTTGCCAACAATTGTTGCCGTTGTTGAAACAGCTATTAGAGCAGTTCCGTCTAGTTATAAAGAAGGATCTCTTGCGCTTGGAGCCTCAAAAATGCAAACTATTTTCAAAGTCATCTTACCTGCTGCCAAATCAGGAATTTTAACAGGGGTCATTCTTGGAGTAGGGCGCGCGATTGGGGAAACAATGGCTGTTATCTTAGTAGCGGGAAATCCGGAATCAGGCATTCCACAAACAATTTTCGATCGTGTTCGTCTATTAACAACAAATATTGCATTAGAACAGGGATATGCAGCAGAACTTCATGAACAAATGTTATTCTCAACAGCTGTTATCTTATTTATCTTTATCATGATTATCAATCTAGTATTATCTAGAATTCAAGCAAAGGCAGGTGACCGTTAATGGTTAGTCGTAAAGTAAAAGATAACTTATTAAACGGATTAATTTGGTTATCTGCAGCAGTATCGGTGGGACTTTTAGTTTCAATCGTTTACTTTATTTTCTCAAATGGATGGTCTTTAATTAGTTGGGATTTCTTAACTAACGATTATGAATCACAGACACAATATGTAAATGTGGTGACAGATAAAACATTTATAGCACCAACAAACCTTTCAAGTGATGAATATTTCTCTGAAAATTTAGGTATCGCTATTGAACAGACAGAAGAAGGGTATGAAATCGTCTATGTAGATGATGCTTCTCCAGTAAAACATGCAATCAATAACGCTGATGAAGCATTCCCAGTTAAAGTAGGATATGAATTATCACAAATCAATGGAGACGGTGGAAATTTAAAAATTAAAGCTAATACACCGGTAGAAGATATTATCAATACACTAAACAGAAGCAATGAATTAATGTTAAAAGTAACATCACCAGGTGGCGGAATATTCCCAATGATTGTTTCAACTTTAATGCTAATCGCAGTTGCTTTATTATTTGCTGCACCAATCGGAATTTTAGCTGCAATTTACATGGTTGAGTACGCTAAACCAGGTAAACTTGTTAACATGATTCGTTTTGCAACAGAAGTTCTTTCAGGAATTCCATCAGTCGTATTTGGACTTTTTGGGATGTTGATCTTCGTTAATACCTTTAAATTAGGAATGTCTATTTTATCGGGTGGATTAACATTGATGATTCTTTTATTGCCAACGATGATGAGAACGACGGAAGAGGCTTTAAAATCAGTGCCGATGAGTTACCGTGAAGCTTCCTATGGACTTGGAGCTAACAAAATTCAAACACTATCAAAAGTTGTATTACCAAGTGCTATTCCTGGTATCTTGGTCGGAGTTATCTTATCAATCGGACGTACAATCGGGGAATCAGCAGCCTTATTATTTACAATTGGAACATTTGCAAAATTACCGGTTAATCCAAGCAGTGGGACATTATCATTATTTGAAACAGGAACTTCATTAACAGTTCGTGCTTATGTGGAAGTAAAAGAATCAGGTAATATTCAGATGGCGGCTGCAATTGGAATTGTCATTTTAGTGATCGTATTCACATTAAATTTAGTTTCACGACTAATTTCAAGAAAATTCAGTAAGGCAAATTACTAGGAGAGTGACGAAGATGTCAAACAAATTTCAGGTTAATGATTTAAACTTATTTTATGGAAGCTTCCAAGCTCTCCATCATATCAATATCGAAATTCCAGAACGTAAAGTAACTGCATTTATTGGACCTTCAGGGTGTGGAAAGTCAACGTTTTTACGTACCTTAAATCGTATGAATGACTTAATTGAAACAGTTAAAATTACTGGATCTGTAAAATTAGATGGGGAAGATATCTATTCTGATATCGATGTCATGAAATTAAGAACACGCGTTGGAATGGTATTCCAAAAACCAAATCCATTTCCAATGAGTATTTTTGATAACATTGCTTACGGACCACGCTGCCAAGGGATTAAAGATAAAAAGAAATTAGAAGAAATTGTTGAAAAATCATTACGTGGTGCTGCATTATGGGATGAAGTAAAAGATCGTTTAAATAAATCAGCATTAGGATTATCAGGTGGACAACAACAACGTTTATGTATTGCTCGTGCCATTGCAATGGAACCAGAAGTTATTCTGATGGACGAACCAACATCAGCACTTGATCCAATTGCAACTCAAAAAGTTGAAGAATTAATGGAAGAACTAAAAGAGAAATATACAATCGTTATCGTAACACACTCAATGCAACAAGCGGCTCGTATCTCTGATAAAACTGCTTTCTTCCTAATGGGAGAACTAATTGAGTTTGATGATACAGATAAAATCTTTACAAATCCAAAAGACAAGCGTACTGAAGACTATATTACAGGACGTTTCGGATAAAAAAGAGGGTGACATGGAATGAAAAAAACAAGGTTAGAATCAGATTATGATGCTCTACTTGGTGAAATTAGCAAACTTTCATCACTAACAGTAGAAGCATACCAAAACACATTAAATGCTTTAAAAACATTAGATGTTGAAATTGCTTTACAAATTATAAAAAGCGATCAAAACATTGATGACTTACAAGAAGAAATTCAAGAAGAAGCAACAATTTTAATTGTTCGTCAACAACCAGTCGCTAGTGATTTACGTAAAATCTTAATGATTATGCGATTAGCCAATGAGTATGAACGTATTGCAGACTATACGAAAAACCTAGCTGAATACATCATCTTAATTAAACAGAATGAATCAATTGAGCATTATCAGAAAAATGTAGATAAGTTAGTAAAAATGTTAGAAATTGTAATTAATATGTTAAAACTTGTCATCGAAGGATTAAGAACAGAAGATAAAACAAAAGTTAAAGAAGCAGCTGATATGGATAAACAAGTAGATGAAATCTATCAAGAACTATTAGCTTCTTTAATTACACATATCCAAGTTGTTGATGGCAAAGTATTCGGAACAGCTTATGCTATTCTAATTAATAAGTATATCGAACGTGCAGGGGACCACGTCACAAATATTGCAGAAGAAGTATTATACGCATTAAAAGGTCGCCGTTATCACTTAAATTAAAAAGCTCCCAACCGGGAGCTTTTATTTTTTTCTTCTAAACGATTCTTCTCTTGGAATCACATGTTGCTCATAAAATTCAATCTTGCCATTTAATCGTGTAACTGTCTTTTGTAACTCTGCAATCTTCTCAAGTAATACATCGCGCTGCTCAATTAGTATTTCCTTGCGGGCAGAGCTTGTTTCCTCACCTTGTTGGAATAATGTCACATACTCAATTAAAACCTCAATAGGCAGCCCAGAAGCACGCATACACTTAATAAATTCAATCCATGTACAATCATCTTCAGAATAATTTCTAATCCCATTCTTATTTCGTTGTACTGGAGGAATCAACCCAATCCGTTCATAATAACGTAGCGTATCCGCCGATAACCCAAGTCGCTCGCTAACCTCTTTAATATTCATTGCTAAATCCTCCAATAAAAGTCCTTATTAATAGTTATTATCTAATGAAATATATGCTATCTTATAAACTTTTTCCCATTTCGTAAGCTTGTATCATCAAATCAGTTTTTAAAGCATCGCCTTTTTGCCAAACCCCAGTCCCATAAAGAACACCTTTTTCCTTAGCTCCCTCTAAGCAGTCTATAAAACCTCGGAACCCTTCAACTGTCGGTTTTAATGCTTGTGGGTTACTATCAGCAGCCGTCACAATAAAATAGAAATCTTTATCAATAATCTTAATATATTTAGCTACTGTTCGATCAATCAATGTCTTCATCTGGGCATCCATCGAATAAAAATAAACAGGAGAAGCCATCACAATCACATCAGACAAAATCATCTGAGTCAAAATATCCGCCATGTCATCTTTAATCACACAACGTCCACCATTTCCTCGACAACCATCGCAAGCCATACAATAATTAATCTGCTTATCTCTTAAAAAAACCTTCAAAACCTCATGTCCAGCATCAATTGCTCCCCGCATAAACTCATCACATAACAAATCTGAATTTCCATGTCTTCTTGGACTACCCGATAAAATTAAAACCCTCATCAAAATCCCTCCCTCCATACTAACATACCCCTTGGAGTTAACTCCAAGTCAATAGAAAAAATGGATATCTCTAATCAAGAGGTATCCATTTTCCTTTTACCGTATAAATAATCATCAAAATAGCGCCTATCGTCCAAGAAATAGGATATCCAAGAAACACCCCTTCAATACTCGGATTAAATGCCAAAACACCCATAATCCATAAAACCCTTACCACACATAAACTAACAATCGAAATCATCATAGTAATCATTGTTTTCCCAGCTCCACGCACCGATCCAACTAACGACTGCATAACTGCTAACATGATGTACGCGGGAATCAGACACTGTAACATACTACGCCCATATTTGAGAACATCAGGTTCTTGAGAGAAGATTTTTAGTGCCTCACTACCAAATGCATACATTAATAAAGATACAATGATTGTGTAAATCGAAGTCATCCACAATGTTGTCTTCAACCCTTGTTTCATACGATCATACTGACGTGCCCCTAAATTTTGACCAATAAAGGTAGTAGACGCCATCCCAAAACTCATAATTGGCAAAATCATAAAACCATCTAATTTGATATAGGCGCTACATCCCGCAATAGCCGCCGCTCCGAAACCATTAATACTACTTTGGACAATGGCATTAGATAATGAAACAATAACTGACTGCAAGCCTGTTGGAATTCCAACCATCACAATCTCCTGAAATACAAGCTTATGAACACGGATTTCTTTAATAACAAGACGATAGCTCTCAGACGTCTTTATCAGATGAATCGCTAGTAAAATAGCCGAAACACCTTGAGCAAGTAACGTTGCCAGAGCTACGCCTGCAACTCCCATCTTGAATCCAACTACAAATAATAAATCAAGTACAATGTTTATTACAGATGAAATACATAAATAATATAAAGGTCGCCTCGAATCTCCAACTGCCCTCAAAATTCCAGCGCCCATATTATAAACAAGCAAAAACAAACTCCCAACAAAATACAACCTCAAATACAACACCGAATCTTGCAACACCTCATCAGGTGTTCCCATAATTCTTAAAATCCATGGAGAAAACATCATCCCCACAACCGTTAAAAAAATACCGGCTAAAATGCTAAGTGCTAGCGCCGTATGAACAGATTCTCTTAAACGCTTCTCATCTTTCGCTCCGTAAAATTGGGAAATAATAATTCCAGCACCTGTTGCAATTCCCATAAAAAATCCCACTAATAAATTAATAATTGGGGTACTTGCCCCAACTGCTGCCAGAGCTTGGCTTCCGACATAGTTTCCGACAATAATTGAATCAACTGTATTATAGAGCTGTTGAAATAGGTTCCCGACTAATAAGGGAATCGAAAATAATAAAAGTTGCTTCCAAATAACTCCCTCAGTCATCAAATTAGTTTTTTTCTCCATCATATCTTATCCCTCATAGTAAAATTTAAAATCTGATTGTTTTTAAACCTTTAGCTCAGTTTAATGTCTATTTATAATATTTTACACAATTTGGAATATTAATCAATTGATTTAAAAATGATTATAAAATGAAAATAAATGTGAAAACCAATAAATCTATCTAAAGTTTTTATGTTATAATCAAATTAACTTTGAAACTAGAGAGTAGGAAATCTTTTATGTCATACAATGCATTATATCGTGCTCATCGTCCCCAAAAATTTAGCGATGTAGTGGGACAAGTTCATATCGTTAGAACGATTCAAAATGCACTTAAACATGAACGTTTATCACATGCGTATTTATTTTGTGGACCACGCGGAACCGGAAAGACATCAATTGCTAAAATTATCGCAAAAGCTGTAAACTGTGTGAATTATCCAACTGATGAACCTTGTAATGAGTGTGTTAATTGTACAACCATTACAAACGGCTCTAATTCAGATGTATTTGAAATTGATGCAGCTAGTAATAATGGTGTAGATGAAATCCGTGAAATTAGAGATAAAGTTAAATATGCACCGACAATGGGGCGATATAAAGTATATATCATCGATGAGGTGCACATGTTATCCACAGGGGCTTTTAATGCACTTTTAAAAACGTTAGAAGAACCCCCTAAACATGTTATTTTTATTTTAGCTACAACAGAGCCACATAAAATCCCACCTACTATTATTTCTCGTTGTCAACGCTTTGATTTTAAACAGATTTCTACTAAAGAAATCACACAACATTTATCAGAAATTTTAACTAGTCAAAACATTGAGTTTGAAGAAGATGCTGTTCAATTAGTTGCTGAATTAGCTGAAGGTGGAATGCGTGATGCCTTAAGTTTACTTGATCAGGTTATTTCATATTCGTACGATAAGATTCTCATCGATGATGTTCATGCTTTAAGTGGAACAATTGCAAATCATCAGTTGTTACAAATTATTAGAGGAATAAAGGATTTAGATTTTTCAACAATCATTGATTTAATCCAGGAGATGATTGACCAAGGAAAAGAAGCAATCCGTATTATAGATGGATTAATTAATGTTTATAGAGATTTATTGATGTATCAAAAAATAGGAAATTCTTCTAACATCTCTAATTTACTAATCTCTGACGAACTATTTATCCCATTAACGGAAGAATTACGTTCTGCACAAATTGTACAATATTTATTTAAATTAAATAAATTACAGAATGAAATGAGATTTGCGAATCATCCTGAATTAATGCTCGAAGTTGGGCTATTAAGTTTAACTGAAACTGACTCAGAAATGACAGGGAATAAGGCAGACTATGAGATAGAAATCAATGATTTGAAAAAAGAAATTGAGGTATTAAAAAGATTAGTTAAAAAAGTTGAGAGTATACCAACTACAGTTGCATCTAATCATACAAAAATCATTAACCAAGATGATTCTCAATTTAAAATGAATTTATTTCAAGAAGACACTAAAGTATCAGATTTCAAACTTCCAGCCACAGAAGACCATATTATCTTACCTGAACATATCACACCAGAAATGTTAACCATTGAACAAGTTTTATCTCATGCAAGTAAACAAGCAAGAGATAATGTCTTAGAAAAATGGTCCCAGTTAAATCCCATTAAAATGCCTGAGTACAAAGATGTTATTGTCTTATTACAAGATGGTAGTGTTGTCGCAGCTTCAGATGAAGGATTTATTTTAACTTACAAACATGAACCGGGATGTAGACGATTACTAAGAGAAGATAATAAAAAAATTGCTGAACAAATTGTGGCTTATCTATTTGGTCGTCCGTATGCTTTTAATGTCATGCCAGAGTCTTTTTGGCTTGAACAAAGACAAAGTTATTTAGAACAAAAGAAACAAGGTATTGAACCTAGACTAAAACAATATAGTCAGGATATTAAAAATGTGATAAATTATAATGAGGAAGTTCAGTCTAAGAAAGATGATTTTATTGATAATATTGTCAATTTATATGGGGCTGACTTAGTGAATATAATAGACGAGTAGGAGTAGTGATGATTATGAATCCAATGATGATGAAAAAAATTCAAAAAATGCAAAAAGATATGTTAAAAGCACAAAAGGATATTGAAGAATCAGTATTCACAGGTTCTGCTGCAGGTGGAATGGTAACAATTGAGGTTAAAGGTACAAAAGAAATTAACAAAGTAAACATTAATCCATCAGTTGTTGACCCAGAAGATGTAGAAATGTTAGAAGATGTTATTTTATTAGCATTAAATGATGCATTCCGCCAAGTTGATGAAAAAACTGAATCAACAATGGGACAATTCACAAAAGGAATGAATATTCCTGGATTATTCTAAGGAGATATTATGCAATATCCACAACCTATTACAAAATTAATTGAAAGCTTAAGTAAACTTCCAGGTATAGGAAATAAAACTGCGGAACGTCTTGCTTTTTATGTTATAAGTTCTATGAAAGAGGATGATGTAACAACATTTGCTAAAGCTTTAATCGATAGCAAACGTCAGTTATTTAAATGCCCAATTTGTGGGCATATTACAGATACTGACCCATGTTCAATCTGTTCAGATTCACATCGTGATCGTTCATTGATTGCGGTTGTACAAGATCCGAAAGATGTGATCGCTATAGAACGCATGCGTGGGTTTAAAGGGTTATACCATGTATTAAATGGAGTACTGTCTCCACTTGATGGCATGGGACCTGAAGATATCGGGATTCCGGCATTAATCGAACGTTTAAAAGATGAGAATGTAAAAGAATTAATATTAGCTTTAAGTGCAACTCTTGAAGGGGATGCTACTTCACAATACATTGCTAAGTTATTAAAAAATACAGATGTTAAAGTAACGCGAATTGCAAGAGGTCTTGAAATGGGGCGCTCAATCGAGTATGCAGATGAAGTTACTTTAATTCGTGCATTAGAAGGACGTCGTGAACTATTTTAATAATGTAATAGCCATCGTAAAATCATATAACGATGGCTATTTTTTATAGATTTAAGAGATGAAGTGATATTTTTTTACTTTTTGTGAGAAATTAAAAAGATGCTTAGTTTATGAATTTATATAAGAAAAATGAATATTACGAAATAGAATTAGGTTATTTATTATCTAATTTACTTTATAAAATTTAATATTTGAGCGATGGTACAATCGTGAACTAATCCTATCCTTTGAGATTGCGCTAATTACAATTATTTTCTTATTATTATGTTAGGTGTACTTGATCACCTTAGTTTTAGCTAAGGCATTCTATAACCAGTATGAATACAACATTTTAACTGTAATTTCAGAAAGAATTGAGTACGTAATCTTGACAATTAGGATTACCATTAGTGTTACTCTAAGGAGAGCATTGATGTTAGTATAAAATATTCGTTAGAATTTCATCATAGCTTCGTATTTAAGCTTTAACCATTGCTTGGGTATATTTTAGAAGCGGGATATTTTAATAATTTAATCTTTCCTCCTAATATAAAACTTAGTTATATCAACATTTTTAATTGCATATGATAGATTTTAGGAAGGGAGGTGTTTTGTTATTGGAATGATAGTATTTCAATAACAAAAATAATATGAAGACAGTAGGATGGTTAGTTAAAAGATTCATAATTGGAGTATTTGCCTTATATCTTTTTAATATAATCGGAGTATACTTTAATGTATCGATTCCTTTAAATTATATTACTTCTTTTATAACGGGAACTCTTGGCATTCCGGGATTTATATTAGTTTATGTTTTAACTAAAATAGTTTTAGTATAAAAATGGATAGTAGGCATAATCGCTTACTATCCATTTTTATACTGAAATCTAACCAAAATTTGATGATTCATATATAAGAGCGTCCATGTTATAATCAAATACGAAGGAAGTGAAAATATTCTTTCATTTTTTCTTTTGAAATACCATAAAAGTGTTGTTTCAAAAAACATAAAATAAGAGAAAAAATAGAATATTTTTTTCTAAAAATACTTGAAAAAAGA
The DNA here is from genome assembly GCF_938044715.1 of uncultured Turicibacter sp. Lineage (NCBI taxonomy): Bacteria > Bacillati > Bacillota > Erysipelotrichia > Erysipelotrichales > Turicibacteraceae > Turicibacter > uncultured Turicibacter sp. Next base: position 1,841 of record NZ_CALIOS010000073.1, on the reverse strand, counting down.
GTTTATTTGGGGTAAAATAGTTAACGGTACATTTTCTTTATTTTCGAGAGAAAATTTGAGCCCCAGCGAATTTTCATTGGATTAAAAAAAATAATTTATAAGTTAAGAAGTAGGAGGCAGGACTATGCGTACAACATTTATGCAAAAATCTCATGAAGTAGATCGTAAATGGTTCGTTGTTGATGCTGCAGATAAAACTTTAGGGCGCTTATCTACAGAAGTAGCAACACTTTTACGTGGAAAACATAAACCAACATTCACACCACATGTAGACTGTGGAGATTATGTAATCGTAATCAATGCTGAAAAAATCAATTTAACAGGAAATAAATTAGCTGACAAATGCTACTACCGTCATTCAGGATATCAAGGTGGATTAACTGTTCGTACAGCTCAACAAATGCGTGATACTCAACCAGAACGTATGTTAGAATTAGCTATCAAAGGTATGTTACCAAAAGGACGTTTAGGACGTGCAACTGGTAAAAAATTATTTGTATATGCTGGAGCAGAACATCCACATGCAGCACAAAAACCAGAAGTTTACGAACTTCGCGGATAATTAAGAGGGAGGTAACAAGATATGACAGTACAATACTTAGGAACTGGTCGTCGTAAAAGTTCAGTTGCTCGTGTACGTTTAGTACCTGGAACTGGAAAAGTAATTATCAACGGTCGCGAATTTGAAGATTATATTCCATCTGCAGCAACTCGTTTAGATATCATGCAACCATTATCATTAACTGAAACAGCTAACCAATATGATGTATTAGTTAATGTACAAGGTGGAGGATTAACAGGTCAAGCTGGAGCAATTCGTTTAGGAATCGCTCGTGCTTTATTACAAGTTGATGCTGAATACCGTCCAACATTAAAACCAGTAGGTTTATTAACTCGTGACTCACGTGCTAAAGAACGTAAAAAATATGGACTTAAAGCAGCTCGTCGTGCTCCACAGTTCTCAAAACGTTAATTTTTCTTTGGAACCACTATTGTGGTTCCTTTTTTATTTTAATAATATAGAAATGTATTCAATAACCTTTACTTTGTCACGAATGGAATGATTGTGTCTCCAGTGTCTGAAAGACTCCTTTGAATGATAATGAATTAAAGTAGCTACATATTTTTTGAGGTTTTTGCGGGTTTCCTTTTCTTTTAAAGAAACCAAGAAAATTATTTCATCGTAAATCTAAGTATGAATTGTTTTTAATGAGATAATGTGTTTAATCTGATATAACAAATTTATTCTAGAACTGAGTTAGATTTAAATAGTTTTGGATAGTAACAAAATATTCGTGCTGAATGTTCAATGTTTTTGTTATTTTAATGTATCATCTCTTTGAGTATTGTTTTCAAAATCAAGAATAAATATTTTGAGATGATAATTCATAAATGAGATCCGTGTTAAGAAGCTTACGTGTAACTTTATTCTATAACAAAGATTGTGATTTGTTGTTTATCATACTCACTATTACAATTGGTAATGCAAAAACGTAAATAGTACTAAGTGATAAAATATTTAAGACACTAAAATAAATGAAAAGAAATTTTTTAAAAAATAAAAAAAGTGTTTGACAGAAAAAACTTGAACATGGTAGAATAGTCAAGTCGTCGAAAGAAGACAAACAAAAGAAATCGAAAGATTTTAAAAACTTCAAAAAAGTGTTTGACAGATAAAGTTGAACATGTTAAAATAATCAAGTCGTCGAAAGAGGACAAAAGAGAAATCGAAAGATTTTGAAAAAAAATCAAAAAGTATTTGACAGATAAAGTTGAACATGTTAAAATAATCAAGTCGTCGAAAGAAGACAAAAAAAGAAATCGAAAGATTTTAAAAAAAC
>NZ_CALIOS010000072.1:0-1232 GCF_938044715.1 uncultured Turicibacter sp. | reverse complement strand
TGGATTGTCAACACTAAACTAAACAACTTTTTTAAGGGTATTTTGACGATATTCAACTGGGGATAAATATCCCAGTGAAGAGTGGATCCTATGATTGTTATACCAGTTAACGTAGTCGGCAAATTCATAACCTAGTTGTTCTTGGGTTTCAAATATCTGATGGTTTACAAATTCTGTTTTGATTACTTTATAGGTCGCTTCTGCAACAGCGTTGTCATAGGGACATCCCTTCATACTTAAAGAGCGTTCAATTTCAAATACCTCTAAAATCTCATCAATGATTTTATTCTTAAATTCGTTACCTCGATCCGTGTGGAAAATCTTGATTTGACTTAGGTTAGTTTGGACTGTACTGAACGCCTTCTTAACTAATTCTGCATCCTTATTAGGCCCAGAGCTATAACCGATAATTTCACGATTAAACAGGTCTACAAGCACACAAAGATAGTGCCAGCGATTTTTTACACGAACGTACGTTAAATCACTGACAACAACGTTTAAATGTGGTTGTTCATCAAAGTTACGATCCACGATATTTTCAGTGTTATCTTCGTTACATTTAGCTGTATGCGGCTTAAATTGAGCAACGGTATAATTCGATACAAGGCCTTCTTGTTTCATGATACGACTAATACGACGACGTGAAACTTGTTGTCCCATCTTTTTTTAACTCTTGCTTAATTTTTCGAGTCCCGTAATTATTTCGGCTTCGACGAAAAATCTCAATGATATCAGTAACCAGTTGAGTTTCATCTTTCTTCGGTTTAGACTCATAATAATAAGTGCTACGAGGCACATTAAGGACTTTGCACATCGCTGAAACTGAATATTTGTGTGTATTGTTTTTAATCACATTTATCTTCGTCCTAAGATCAGCGCGGCTTGCTTTAAAATATCATTTTCCATTTCCAATTGCTTAACTTTTTTACGAAGTTGGATTAACTCCTGTTCTTCTTCTGAGCGGTTATCTTTCTCCTTAAAAGAACCTGTAGAAGTTGACTGTTTAATCCATTTATCGAGTAAAGACGATGAGATATCGTATTCACGAACAATATCACATTTACGTTTCCCATTTAAATAAAGCTGGACTAATTGGTTTTTAAATTCATCTGTATACGTACGGCGTGGTCTACGAGTTTTAGTTTGGGTCATGTTAAAGCTCCTTTAGATTGATATTATTTATAATTCTACATGACCTTAAAAAAACTGTCTAATTAATTGTAACCTATCCA
>NZ_CALIOS010000071.1:0-1400 GCF_938044715.1 uncultured Turicibacter sp. | reverse complement strand
GGTTCTATAATATTTGGTGTTGCTGATTAAGCAGCACTTTTTTCATGGCATCAAAAAAAAGAGACCTCAAGTCTCAATCCTGTTACAATGTTATCGGCTAAAACAATATTGAAAGGATAAGATTTGATGTCTCACTCATATTTTACTAGAAAACTTTTAAATATTAAAGATAAAAACATTACGTTCCTTGAAGATTCGCTTGAAGAAGTTAAATTAAACGGAATTACTAGCTTTATTTTTAAAGGAATCCTCTCGTATCAACCGACTCATTGTCAAAAATGCGGAACTCTATTTGATTCAAAATTTAAGAAGCATGGATTTAAAACTTCTCGAATTGTTATTCCAAAAGTCTCACTCCATGATACCTATTTAGAGTTAAAGAAACAGCGTTATTATTGTGGGCATTGCCAATCTACCTTTACACTAAAAACTTCAATCGTTGAAAAGAACTGTTATATTTCTTATAACATGAAATATGCCATTGCTTTAGAGGCTCAAAATAAAATCTCTGAATGTGATATCGCTCATCGTCATCAGGTCTCTCATTCAACTGTCAATCGTATCATCCATAGCTTTTATGAATCTCAAACCCTAAACTTTAATTATTTACCTGAAAATCTTTGTTTTGATGAATTTAAATCAGTTAAGTCTGCTGAGTGTCATATGTCTTTTATCTTTTGTGATGCTGACTCCAAACAAATCATCGATATCATTGAAGATCGTCGTTTAAGCTCCCTTCAAGCTTATTTTAAACGATATACAAAGGAAGCACGTACTCGCGTAAAAAATATTGTGATTGATATGTACGCTCCTTACATTAGCTTGATTAAGGATCTTTTTCCTCATGCCCAAATTATCATTGATAAATTCCATCTCGTTCAACATCTCTCTCGTGCACTGAATAAAACTCGAATCCGATTAATGAAGAAGTTCAAAAAGCATGGTCGTAAGTTTAAACGTTACTGGCGCTTGTTCTTGAAGTCTCATACATTGCTCAATACCACAACTTATCATTCGTTTTACTGTTTCAAATAACCGATGCGTGAAATAGATATCTTAAATTTCCTCCTTGATTTATCCCCAGAACTAAAAGCGACTTATGATCTTTATCAAGACTTACTTTTCACTCTTCAAACTAAAAACTTAGAACGATTAAATGACTTAATTCAAGCAGAACACCCTCTTATTTCTCCTGAACTTCAAACAGCTTTTCAAACCTTTAAAACTTATCAATCTTATATTGAACACACACTAACAACTCCGTATACCAATGGTCCTATTGAAGGAATTAATAATAAAATTAAAGTCATTAAGCGTATTGCCTTTGGCTATCGCAGTTTCTATCATTGGGTCACCTGCCATGCGAAGCATGTTTCCTCCACTAGTAGGGTAATTAAATC
>NZ_CALIOS010000070.1:0-7367 GCF_938044715.1 uncultured Turicibacter sp. | reverse complement strand
TATTCCCCGCCACTAAAATGGTGGCTCCAAACTCACCGAAAGCTCTCGCAAAGGAAAGTAAAATACCATTTAAAATCCCATTAATGGAAAGCGGTAAAATAATTTTTAACCAGATCACCCACTCACTGGCCCCAAAAACTCTTGCCGCATTGATAATATCTTCATCTACTGAGGTAATAGCCGATTTAATACTCTGATACATAATCGGAATCGACACCATTATTCCTGCAATCACTGCAGCGCTGAGTGTAAAGATAATGGATAGATTGAAATTTTGATTTAAAAACCTTCCAATCCACCCATTCTTACCGAGGATGATTAAAATTAAATAGCCAATCGCCGAAGGTGGAATAAATAGCGGTAATAAAAAGATAAAATCAAGAGAACGAATCGACTTATGTTTGTTAAGTCCAATTCCCCATACCGCGATTAAGGTAAGAATGAACGTGGTGATAACCGCAATTAAGACAACTTTTATTGAAATGAGGGTAGCATCTACAACCATCATTTTACTCACTTACTTCAAAACCATAATTTTTCAAAATTGATTTTCCCGTGTCTGATTTAATAAAATCCATAAACTTCAAACATTCAGCTTCGTTTGAATAACCTTCAATCGATGCTAATGAATAGACAATTTCTTGATAAGAATCCGTTGGCAGCGTCATCATCACTTCACCATTTTCAAGATTCATTGCATCTGTTTTATAAACAATACCATAATCAACTTCTCCACGTTCAACATAGGTTTTAACAGCGGTAACATCTTTTCCATAAATTAAAGAAGATTCTAACTCATCCCATAATCCAAGATTAGTTAATGATTCTTTAGCGTATTCACCTGCTGGAACTGTACTTACTTCACCAATGGCTAGCATTGATCCATTTTCTTTAATGTCTAATAAGGAATTAAGTGTCTGTGCCTCTTTATTCTTAATCACGACTAATGTGTTATAAATTAAGTTTGATTTATTAGAAGGCTTTACTAATCCTTCATCTATTAACTCAACCACATATTTTTCATTCGCTGAGAAGAATAAACCGATATCTGCACCTTCTGAAATTTGTTTCTTAAGTGTTCCTGATCCCCCTGAATTTACATTAATTTTAACAGGGTGATCTTTAGTATAAAGTTCAATCATCTCATCAATCGGATTGACTAAACTCGCTGCTACACTGATATTAAGTTCAGTCACTTCCTCTTTTTGCGTCCCACACGCTGATAAAATCATTCCCATACATAAGACGGTTAATAAGATTATTTTCTTGCGCATTCTTTGGCCTCCCCAAGTAAAATATCAATTCCATGCTTTATATCGTCTAATACAAAATCCAACGCCTCCGTACAAGCTTTTGGACTTCCTGGTAGATTCACAATTAATGTATCCTTACGAATTCCTGATACAGCGCGTGATAACATCGCTCGTTTAGTAATTTGTAAGCTAAAGTAACGAATCGCTTCACAAATTCCTGGTGCCTCGCGTTCAATGATTGCTTTCGTTGCTTCTGGCGTAATATCACGCTTTGAAAATCCTGTCCCACCTGTACTCAACACTAAGTTAACTTTTAATTCATCACACATCTTTTTAAATTCATCTTCTAGCATTTGTTGATCATCTGGTAAAACAATATATTTCACCACTTCAAATCCATTTGCCTCAACGATTTCTTTCACGACGGCTCCACTTTTATCTTCACGCTCTCCGGCATATCCTTTGTCACTACTTGTGATAATTCCAACCGTATACATTTATATTTCCTCCAATTCTAACAAATCCGTTGGCGTATTAACATTAAAAAAATCTTTTCCGACAAATTGACGATTCTCTAATCCTTTAAGCACTTCATAATTCGCACTTAAAATAAATTTTTGTAATTTAAAATCCTGATTCTTTAAACATTTTTCCATCTTAGGAAGAAGTCGCTTATGATAAACGGCGCATAGTGGTTGAAGTCTATCGTCACATAACGGTACTAAAACATCAGCATCCGTTACATATTCTCCTAAGTAATAAAGCACCTCTCGACTTGTCAGGGGCATATCACATGCGATACATAGCACTTCTTCATTTTTTGCTGCCTTTAAGGCAACATGAATGCCGGATAATGGACCATTTCCCGGGAAAATGTCGGAAATTGTCTTAAGGTTATATTTTTGATAATCTTCTGGTTGATTTGTCACAATGATCATCTCTTCAAAATCACGCCCTGCCTCGATGATATGCTCGATAAACTGCTTTTCTTTATATGCAATGAACGCTTTATTCTGATAATTCATACGGCTACTTTTTCCACCTGCTAAAATAGCTAGTGTTTTTGAAATCAATGCTGCCACCTCTTTTATAATTTAATGATTGTCACAATCGATCCTGCTTTTAATGGTTCTTGATTAGCTTCAAATTCTATTAAACAATTAGAATGAAGGGCAGAACTTAGAATGCTATTCCCACTTTTCACTTGTGTCACAAACACACGTTGTCCTTCTTGTGTCGCTTCAAAAAATCCTCGAACGAAACGTCTTTGTGGTGAAGACTTCGTAAAATCAGATTGTAAAATAGCTTGTTCTCTTTTTAATTCTATTTTGACCTGTCCACTCAATTTTTCAAGCGTCGGTTTGACCATTAATTCAAAAGTCGTGAGCGCTGCTGTTGGATTTCCTGATAAACTAATGATTGGTTTTCCTTCATAAAGACTCGCTAGCATGGCCGATCCAGGTTTAATGAGAATTTTCCAAAATAACTTCTCTCCACCTAGCGCCTCAATCGCTTCTTTAATTAAATCTTTCTCACCAACAGACGCTCCACCTGTTGTGATCACTAAATCTGAAACTTCTGCAGCTTGCTTTAACTTCTTTGCAATTTCAATCTCTGAATCAAATTCATGGTCGATATAGGTGATGTCATATCCCATTTCTTTTAATCTTGCGATGAGTGCATACTTATTACTATTATAAATTTTAGCTTCTTTTAACGGTTGATTGACATCCATGACTTCATCTCCGGTACTAATAAAGGCCACTCGTGGTTTTTTATACACTTGAACCTCATGAATACCTGCACTCGCTAAAATCCCAATATCCGCATAATTTAATGTTTTTTTTGCTTCGACTAATAACGTCCCAATTTCAATATCTTCTCCTATTGGGCAGATAAATTGCTGAGGAGTGGCTTTTTTCAAAATCGTGACCTGATTTGACTCGCACGTTGTCTCTTCAACTTTCACCACGGCATTTGCACCTTTAGGAATCTTTGCACCCGTCATGATTTTGATGGCGGTCCCTGGTCGAACTTCTTCTTCACTATTTGTCCCTGCAAAGACGGTCGTTATAATGTCTAGTTTTTTAGGAACTTCATTTAAGTCTTCAACTCGAACTGCATAACCATCCATGGCCGACTTATCAAACGGTGGATTATTAATACCTGAGAAAATCGATTGACTACAAATCCTACCGACACTCTCAAGCAACTCCACAGTTTCACTTTGAAGTGACAGAATATTTTGATCCATAATGGTTAAGGCCTCTTCTAAACTTATAAATGATTTCATCTCCATCACCTCTACTTTTGACAACAAAAAAAGCTTATTACATCCACCCATTTTTGGGCATGAGCAATAAGCTTATATAAATCTATATAAACTCTACTGATTTTCCTTCCCAAAACGTGGAGATCATACTTTTTCAAGTATCACCCTGTGAATCTTTTGTTAGATTCAGGTATAAATGCCTTAGATTTTACTTCCTTAGGACCTTTTATACTCAAGAAAATTATTCAATTATTCTTCAAATTCAAATTCTTTTTCTTGCATTATTAAATCTGCTAACGACTTATAATCTTCTTTATCAATCACTAAATGAGATTCACTTAAAACCTCTGTTTTAGAAGCAATCGCAATCAATAAATGTTCCGGTGTTAGAATCCCTTCACTAAATCCTTCACGATAGACTTCAATTTTTCTTAAAGGACTTTTTTTATAGCCTTCAACCAAAATAATATCTTTATCTTTTAATAACTTCAAAATATCGTTTAACTTTATTTCTTCTTCTACTTCTTTAATCATTGCAAATCTCTTTTTTGAAGAGATAATAACCGTTTCTGCGCCCGCTTCACGATGACGGTAAGTATCTTTACCTTTATGATCGATATCAAAACCATGTACATCGTGTTTCACGGTTGCAACACTTAATCCTCGCGTTTTAAGCTCTTGAATGAGTCCTTCCATCAAGTCTGTTTTTCCAACATTCGAACCTTGACCCATCACATTAATTACTTTTGTCATCGACATCTCCTTTAGGTTTTAAATTATCCTTCTTTAACAGTTTAACCATTTACAACCATTTATATGACTAATTTTGATGAGAGCTATCTAGCTTTTAGCTCATTACTTTTTTCATTCTACCATCAAGTTTTTAAAAAAACTGTGATTTTTATCACATTCTTCTTTTTTTTGTGATATTTTTAATTTATTAATTGATACACTCATAAATTTCAATTACCTTTTGATTCTAAGCTCAAGTTTTTTTCCAAATCTTTTGTTGCAACGGTTTTTGCGCTTTATTTTTACCATTCATTTTGTTTGTTGAAAACAATGCCTTTTCATAATAAAAATATTACTTTTTTTTCTGAATTTACTTTCAAAAAAAGAGCTTGTTCCCTAAAGAACAAACTCCTTTTCATTATTCATATGCTTTTTGAACGCGTAATTTTTTCCCTTTAATGGTTTTATCTTTTAGACCGCGAATAACAGTCCATCCTTTGCCATTTAAAATATCAACATACGTGACATTATCCTGAATATCAATAATTCCAATATCCTCGCCACTTACTCCATCAACTGACGTAATTGCGCCCACAAAATCAATCGCACGTAATTTCTTTTTCTTACCACCATTGATATATAACTTCATAATTTCACGGTTTACATCTGCCGTTTTTTCATGACGTAAGGTCGGACGTGAATTTAATTTTTTCATAAACCCATCTTTCGCTTGTTGCGTCACATCCTCACTTGGACGTTCACAAATCGGTAACTCAAACCCAATATAAGCTTGAATCTCTTCTAACCATCTTTGGTCAAATCGAGTCGCAAATGTGATTGCCTTACCTTTTTGACCGGCACGACCGGCACGACCAATACGGTGAACAAATGAATCTTTTTCCGGTGGGAGATCATAGTTAATCACATGACTAACCCCTGATACATCAATCCCACGAGCTGCGACATCGGTTGAGACTAAGTAGGCAAAACGACCAATTTTGAAGTTTTTCATCGTTTCAAAACGTTCTTTCTGATCCAGTCCTCCGTGCAAACGTTCAATTGGATAGCCTTTTTGAGATAAATTACGATACAGGGCATCAACCGCTTCTTTCGTTGAACAGAAAATCATACAACGCTCTGGATTTTCAACCATTAATAAATCTTGTAATAATTTTACCTTCTCTTGTTCACGAACTTCATATAGTGCATGTTCAACAAGATCTGTTGTTAAAGTCGGTGATTCAATCTTTATTTCTTGTGGATGAGTTAAATAATGCTGGCTTAATTTTTTAATGCGATCTGGCATTGTGGCTGAAAATAACATCGTTTGACGTTTTCTAGGTGCTTCATTCATAATATTTTCAACGACCTCAATGAACCCCATCTTTAACATTTCATCAGCTTCATCTAATACGAATAAAGATAATTTATCAAGAGACAACGTCCCACGTTCTAAATGGTCTTGAACACGACCTGGTGTTCCCACGACGATATGAGTTTTTTGCTTTAATTCACGAGCCTGCTCTTTAAATGGAGACTTCCCATAAACCGCCGTTACCTTGATTCGCTTGAAACGGCCAATATTTGAAATCTCTTCTTTAATTTGTAGTGCTAATTCTCGTGTTGGCGTTAAAATAAGCGCCTGAGGCTTATTCTCATCCCAATCTAACATTTCACATATCGGAATCCCAAACGCTGCTGTTTTCCCGCTTCCGGTTTTAGATTGCACAATCAAATCTTGTTTATTTAAAACAGTTGGAATGACACTTGCCTGTACCTCTGTCGCGTGCTCATATCCAAGTCCTGTTAATGATTTCAAAATCGATTCACTCAGTTGTAACTCATTAAATGCTGTCATTTAAATCCCTCTATACTTTCTTAATCTGTTCTATAACCCAAACAATTCATAACCGAACTATAACGATTCAAACTTGGTTATTTCGGTCCCTTAAGCGAAATGAATGAGTTCCTGATAACGATTTCTTCTTATCGAAAATCAATGAGACTTCTCTATTGTAACACTACTTCACGAAAAGACCTAGTTTCTTTTATCCCCATTTATCCTCTTCTCGTTCATAAAAGAAAAAAAGGTTAACTAGTTAAACCTTCTTTTTTCTTATTCTGTTTGGCTATTAGAAGGTGACCCAATAGCACCACTAATCCACTAATCGCCACAAATAAATAAAAACTGATGCCTCGGCTTAAAAGCATGGCTGAATCAATTAACATTTTCGGAAATAGGGTCGCAAATAACATGACAAACCCACCTTCACTCACTCCAACTGCACCTGGTAATGGAATGGCTGACACAGCTATATATAAAATGGCTTGAAGGGATAGCACTTTGAGATAAGAAAAATCTGATAAGCCAAACGCTCGATACACACAATACGTCACAGAATGCATGGCCATGACTTGAAAAAAGGTGGTTAATAAAACTGATCCCATGCGTGTTTGATGTGTCTTTATGTAGACAGCTCCTTCTTGATACTTTTTAATTTGATCATATGCTAATTGTCTCAAATACTCAATTTGTTTAACCTTTAGCTTTTGTAAAAGACTTAAAACAAAATCAACGATTTTAAGAGACCATGTTTTTGAAAAAATCCCCATCAATACGATAACCAATAAAAAAGAATTTACGCCAACGCCAATCATTAATAAAATTTTTAGGGTTCTTCCAATATCCCCTAAAAATCGATACTCACTTAAAAAGGAGATAATCGCCACCGTAATCGTCACGAGTTGAAAGCTCGCAAAGTTAAGCAATAAAGCTAAAGAAGAATGCGAGATTTCAATGTGATCTTTAAACATATAATAAATTTGCATCGGCTGACCACCAGATGCTGAAGGGGTTACTGAGCTAAAGAAAAAGCCTGAAAAAGTATACCTTAAGCAATTAAAATAGGAAATATCTTGATGTAGAATATGTAAGATTCGCTTGATATTTAACGCATCTAGACACATATATATAAACATACATCCTACCCCAATGAACACCCACATCAAATTGACAAGTTTGAGTGTTTGAAATAAGTCACCTAGATTTTGCTTACGAAATAAAAGGCGATTATTTTTATTCCCTTATGAACTGCTGGCAGAGACAAGTA
>NZ_CALIOS010000069.1:0-5656 GCF_938044715.1 uncultured Turicibacter sp. | reverse complement strand
GGCAAAAGACAGGGTCGCTGCAGATGCGGCGGCTTTATCTTTAAATAAATATTTTGAATATCAAATTAATTTTGAGATTAAAGGGCGTATTAAAAATATTTATAGCGTGTACAAAAAAATGATGACGCGTGAAAAAGATTTTGAAGAAATTTATGATTTGCTAGCGCTACGTTTAATTGTTAATTCTGTTCCTGAATGTTATTCAGCGCTTGGAATTATCCATGCGCACTTTAAACCGATTCCAAATCGCTTTAAAGATTATATTGCGATGCCCAAACCAAATATGTATCAGTCCTTACATACAACGATTATTGGACCACATGGTAATGTCTTTGAGGTTCAAATTCGTACAAAAGAAATGGATGATATCGCGGAGCAAGGAGTTGCTGCTCATTGGGCGTATAAAGAAAATAGACAAATCACTCCAAAACAGGAACAAAAAGAAATTCAAGATAAATTAAAATGGTATGAAACATTAATCGCTTACCAAGAAGAAGTGAATGATGCTGAGAAATTAATGAAGCTCGTTAAAGATGATATCTTTAATGCGAATGTGTATGTCTTTTCTCCAAATGGAGACGTCTTTGATTTTCCACCGGGTTCTACCCCACTTGATTTTGCATATCGTATTCATACAAATCTTGGACATAAAACAACGGGTGCGATTGTGAATGGAAAGATTGTTACCTTAAATTATCAAATGAAAACCGGCGATATTGTTGAAATTAAATCATCAAGAAATTCCTTTGGTCCGAGTGAAGATTGGTTAAATATTGTTCAGACTTCACAAGCCCGTCATAAAATTCGCCAGTACTTTAATCGTATTAAACGCGAAGAGTATGTCAATAAAGGCGAAGAGGCTTTCCTAAAAGAATTAGCTTCGAAAGATTTATCGTTAAGTGATTTAGATATTAAAAAATTATTAACAGCTTATAAAAAGCAAAGTATTGATAAACTAGAAGAGCTTTATTACCAAATTGGTCGCGGTCGCTTAGTCGCTAAAACAATGCTTGAACGATATTTCGCAGATGGTAAGGAAGTCAATGATAGTGAACTCATTCAACAAATTAACGAGGCGGCAAAGATTAAAGAAGAGCATCGTAAAAAAGCAAAAAATCGTTTTGGTATTATTGTAGATGGATTAGATAATGTTGATTTAAGGATTGGGAAATGTTGCCACCCGGTGCCAGGTGATCCGATTGTTGGATATATTACAAAAGGTAGCGGGATTACGATTCACCATGCTGAATGTCATAATATCAAAACCAATGGAAGAATTGTTCCAGTTGAGTGGGATGATGAGCATTCAAATTCATTTAGTGCTAAAATTAGAATCACAGCACTTGATCGTAAAAATGTACTTGGCGATGTGATTCAAAAATTGACAATTTTAAATACGAATATTTCGGAATTGAATGCTGTATCTGCTAATGACACAACCATTATCAATTTATCATTATCTGTACGTAATGTGGAGCAGCTCATCAGTATTGTTAATACAATTAAGCGTGTTAAAGATGTCTTTAGTGTAGAACGTATTATACAGTAATAGGAGTGTAGAAATGAAAGTAGTCGTACAACGTGCAAAATTGGCAAAAGTAATCGTTGAAGGGGAAGTTGTTGGATCGATTGATAAAGGATTATTGTTATTAGTCGGAATAACACACGAAGATACGATAAAAGATTTAGAATACTGTGCAAAAAAAGTAGCTAATTTGCGTATTTTTGAAGATAAAGATGGAAAAATGAATTTATCAGTGAAAGATATTCAAGGATCTATTTTATCTGTTTCTCAATTCACATTATATGGAGACACGCGTAAAGGGAATCGCCCAAGTTTTGTTGAAGCAGCTCGTCCTGAAGTCGCAAAACCTTTATATGACCAGTTTAATGATATCTTACGAAATATGTACCAGTTAACCGTCGAGACAGGTGTTTTTGGTGCGATGATGGATGTAGAATTTACCAATGATGGTCCGACGACTTTAATTATTGAATCTTAAGAAAAAATGTATTATAATGAAGTAAATAGTCAATAATAAAAATAAATTCGATGATCAAGAAAGAGCCTTAATCGATAACGAACTAGAGAACGGAGTCACGGCTGGAAGCTCCGACGGGTAAGTTAAGGAAAGACACTTGTGAGAAGATGTCCTGAACTTTAAGTAGGGATATCCGTAGACGGCGTTAACGTTTCAAGTGGTAGTTATTTGATAACTACAATTAAGGTGGTACCGCGTATATAACGTCCTTAGATTAAATCTAAGGACTTTTTTTATACTTAATTTTAAAAAAGTTAAGTATAACCCGTGTCCGACATCGATTATTGCTTATTATGTAAGGCTATGAAAGGAGCTAAAAGAATGAATTTTAATAAACCTAAAGGGACTTATGATGTTTTACCAAAAGATAGTGCTCGTTGGCAAAATGTTGAAAGTTTAATTCGCGAAATCTGTTCAATCTTTAATTACAAAGAAATTCGTACCCCAATGTTTGAAAGTACACAATTGTATCATCGTTCAGCCGGTGAAACATCTGATGTTGTGTCAAAGGAAACATATGATTTTAAAGACCGTGGTGACCGTATGATGACATTACGTCCGGAAGGAACAGCCGGTGTTGTACGTAGCTATATTGAAAATAAAATGTATGCGGACCAAATGGTACAAAAAATGTTTTATATTGGACCAATGTTCCGTTATGAACGTCAACAAAAAGGACGTTATCGTCAGCACATTCAATTTGGAACAGAAGTATTTGGAAGCGCGGATCCATCAATTGATGCCGAAGTTATTTCGTTAGCTGTTACTTTATATAAAGTTCTTGGACTTCGTAATATTAAAGTTAAGTTAAACTCTCTTGGAGATACTGAAAGTCGTGAAAATTATCGTGCTGCTTTACTTGCTCATTTTGAAGGGCATAAAGAAGAATTATGTGCAGATTGCCAAGTTCGATTAGAAAAAAATCCATTACGTGTTTTGGATTGTAAAGTTGATCGCAATAAAGAAATTATGCAATCAGCACCACAAATGATTGATCATTTAACTGAAGAAGATAAAGCTTACTTTATGAATGTACAAAAATATTTAAAAGCAATGGGAATTGAATATGAGTATGATGCAAGCTTAGTTCGTGGATTTGATTACTATACGCATACTATTTTTGAAATTCAAGCTGAGATTAAAGGATTTGGTTCACAAAATACATTATGTGGTGGTGGACGTTACAACAAGTTAGTAGCTGAACTTGGAGGACCAACTGTTCCTGCTATTGGATTTGGTATGGGACTTGAACGTCTATTATTAGCACTTGAAGCTGAGAATATTCAAGTAGCAGGTGAAGATGCGGTTGATTTATTCTTAATTACTCTTGGGGAAGATGCAAAAGT
The DNA here is from genome assembly GCF_938044715.1 of uncultured Turicibacter sp. Classification (NCBI taxonomy): domain Bacteria; kingdom Bacillati; phylum Bacillota; class Erysipelotrichia; order Erysipelotrichales; family Turicibacteraceae; genus Turicibacter; species uncultured Turicibacter sp. Next base: position 2,268 of record NZ_CALIOS010000069.1, on the reverse strand, counting down.
ATTTGGATCACGTTTATTACTCGATTTACGTAGCCGTGGACTTGCTTGTGAAACAGACTATTTAGGTAAAAACTTAAAAGGTCAATTTAAACAAGCCGACCGCTATCATGCACGTTACACAGCGATTTTAGGTGATGAAGAGTTACAACATGGGATGATTAATATTAAAAATAATCAAACAGGTACACAAGAAAGTATTCCAGTAGGATTTGTTATTGACTATATTATCGAAGATCAACAACGTAACCATCAACATGGAGGATGTTGTGGTGGTGGATGCCACGATCATCAAGAAGAAGAACATGAGTGCTGTGGAGGACATGGTCATGGAGATGATCATGAGTGTTGCGGTGGAAATGGTCATGGATGCGGATGTCAACATTAAGAAGAGGTGAAAATTTTATGAATCGTACACATAATAATGGAGAATTAAGACTTGAGAATGTCGGTCAAGTAGTTGAATTAAAAGGTTGGGTTGCTAAATCTCGTAACTTAGGAGGATTAGTTTTCATTGATTTACGTGACCGTTATGGAATGACACAATTAGTGGCAAATCCAGAAACAGTTAGCCCTGAAGTACTAGAAGTGGCTAATAAAGTTCGTAATGAATATGTTATTGCCGTCAAAGGGATCGTTGCAGAACGTCAAAGTAAAAATCCAAATATGCCAACAGGGGATATTGAAGTTGTTTTAGAACAACTAACCATTATCTCAGAGGCAGAAATGACACCTTTAATCATTGCAGATGAAACAGATGCTTTAGAAGATACACGTTTAAAATATCGTTATTTAGATTTACGTCGTCCAATGATGCAAAAGAACTTTATCTTACGTCATAACATTTTAAAATCAGTTCGTAGTTATTTAGATAGTCAAGACTTTATTGAAGTTGAAACACCATATTTAAATAAATCAACACCAGAAGGAGCACGTGATTATCTAGTTCCAAGTCGTGTTCATGAAGGTGAATTCTATGCTTTACCTCAATCACCACAGATTTTCAAACAGTTATTAATGGTATCTGGATTTGAACGTTATTATCAAGTAGCACGTTGTTTCCGTGATGAAGACTTACGTGCTGACCGTCAACCTGAATTTACTCAAATTGACATCGAAACCTCATTCTTAACACAAGAAGAAATTATGAATTTAGTTGAAGAAATGTTAGTTAAGATGATGAAAGATGTTAAAGGGTTAGATATTCCGCGTCCATTCCCACGTTTAAGCTATGAAGAAGCAATGGGACGTTATGGATCAGATAAACCAGACACACGTTTTGAAATGGAATTAATACCTTTAAATCATGTTGTAGCTAACTGTGGATTCTCAGTCTTTGCAAGTACGGTTGAAGCAGGAAATGAAGTAAAAGCATTATGTGTGAAAGGCGCAGCAGAACGCTTCTCACGTAAAGACATTGATAAATTAACTGACTTTGTTAAAAAATATAAAGCTAAAGGATTAGCTTGGGTGAAAGTAGTCGAGGAAGGATTCAATGGTCCAATCGCGAAATTCTTTAATGAAGACGAAGTGGCTTCAATTAAAGCTGCTACAAATGCTGAAATTGGGGATTTATTATTATTCGTTGCTGATACAAAAGCAGTCGTAGCAGATAGCTTAGGAGCATTACGCTTACATTTAGCTAAAGAATTAGGATTAATTGATGAATCAAAATTTAACTTCTTATGGGTGATTGACTGGCCATTATTCGAATATGATGAAGAAGCTGGACGATTCTTTGCAGCACACCACCCATTCACAATGCCAAGTTTAGATACATTAGATACGTTCGATACAGATTCTCATAATGCGAAAGCTCAAGCTTACGATATCGTATTAAATGGATATGAATTAGGAGGAGGATCATTACGTATTTATCGTCCTGATATTCAATCTCGTATGTTTGAAGCATTAGGATTTACAAAAGAAGAAGCTGAAGAACAATTTGGTTTCTTAATGAATGCCTTCAAATACGGAACACCTCCACATGGTGGTTTAGCATTAGGTCTTGACCGAATCGCGATGATTTTAACAGGATCACAAAGTTTACGTGATGTGATTGCATTCCCCAAAAATGCATCGGCAACATGTCCAATGACAGAAGCACCAGGACGCGTAAGCGAGGCACAGTTAACTGAATTACACATTCAATTAAAGAAATAGAACTAAAAATCTCCTCATCATGAGGAGATTTTTTTATGTAATAGGGATTTGCTTTAATTTCAAAAAATGGTGGAATGTAATGGAAAATGTATAAAAATGTATTTTTTT
>NZ_CALIOS010000068.1:0-94459 GCF_938044715.1 uncultured Turicibacter sp. | reverse complement strand
ATATTAATAATAATTATTATTTATAAAAATTGAGTGCATTTTGGTTGTAGTTTTAAAGAGTCATCGTTATAATATAAATATAGTTAAAAAGAAAAATAAACCAATTAAATGGAGGAATAACAATGAAATTTTATATTTGTCCAACTTGTGGAAATGTCATTGAATTAATTGAAGATCATAAAGTTCCAGTAATGTGCTGCGGTAAAAAAATGGAAGAATTAGTACCTAACTCAACTGAAGCTGCTGTTGAAAAACACATGCCAGTTCCAACTGTTGAAAATGGGGTATTAAAAGTTTCTGTTGGTGAAGTAGAGCATCCAAGCATCGAAAAACACTGGATTCCATTCGTAGCTGTAAAAGCTTCGGATTTAGTAATGCGTCGTGAAATCAAAGCAACTGAAAAACCAGAAGCAATCTTCCCAATCGGAGATTTCAAAGGTGAAGTAGAAGTTTATGCTTGGTGTAACTTACACGGATTATGGAAAGCAACAATCACTTTATAATAATCGCGTAAATGAAAGAGTCGGATAGTCCGGCTCTTTTTTAGATTGAAAATTAGTATAAATTCCTTGAAATGGATAATTATAATCAAGATAGATGATTTAAAGTTTAGATATTTTGAGGTGATGTGGATGAAAATTGGAATGGCATGTGATCATGCAGGACATGATTTAAAAGAAGAAATTAAGAGATATTTAGAAAATGAAGGTCATGAAGTTGTAGATTTTGGAACAAATAGTCAGGAGGCGTGTGATTTACCTGATCACGTTTATCCAGCAGCTTTAGCTGTAAGTCATGAAGAAGTAGAGCGCGGAATCTTTGTCGATGGTGTTGGCTATGGAAGTGCAATGATTGCAAATAAAGTACCGGGGGTGTATGCGGCTGTATGCCAAGACCCCTTTTGTGCGAGCTTGGCTCGTTCTCATTCCGATACAAACGTTTTATGCTTGGGTGGAAAAATTATTGGTTCAGCAATTGCTCTCGAGATTGTCAAAACGTGGATGCATACGGATTATCTTTCAAGTGTTGAAAAATATGTTCAAAGGGTTGAGAAAGTTAAGAAGATTGATCAAATGCATAAAAAATAGTTAATTGTAAAAAAGCTTTTATTCTTTTTAAATGGAATAGGAGCTTTTTGTTTTTTATGGTACTTTTTTCTTGTGTGCGAATGCCCACTTTTCAAATGGTATAAAGTTTTATACAATGTAGGTAATAAGTTGGCAATGGGGTATTAGCTAGGCTTAGAACAGGAATGAATTAAGGATAGGCGTTATGTGGGAGCAAACTTATTCTTAATAAAGAGAATTAGAATAAATGGGAAGGGTTGAGCATGATGATATTAAAAGACATAGTAAGCAAAACAAATAAACCTGTTACTAAAAACGACCTAATTAAAGGGCTAAAAGAGTTAGGTGTAGAAAACACTGAGCTTTTAATGGTTTATAGTAATTTAAAAAGTTTCAATTTTATTATTGGTGGGGCACAAACAGTAATTGAAGCAATTTATGAGGTAACGGGATATCATACAACCGTTATTATGCCAAGTCATCGTCTCGACCAAGTGTGTCCGAGTTTTTTCGATTTAGATTTACCAACTAAGTGGCAAGATAAAATTAAAAAGAATACGCCGGCTTATGATGTTAATCTATCTCCAATTGAATCTGGTGAAATTGCTTGTACTTTTGCAATGAGCCAAAATGTTAGCCGAAGTGCACATCCTGTCGCTTCTTTTATTGCAACAGGACGTAAGGCTGAATGGTATTTAAATAATCATCGTCTAAATTCAATGTTAGGGGACGGTTCACCATTACAAAAGTTATATGCTCAAGATGCTAAAGTTTTATGTCTAGGGGTAGACTATGAAAATGTTACAGCATTGCATTTAGCTGAGTATTTTGCAAACTGCCGTGAAACAGTTAAACACGAAGCAGTTATCATGAAAAATGGGAAACGTACTTTAGTAGAATTTGAAGATTTAGCACTTGATTCAAGTTCTTTTAATGAATTAGGAGCTGCTTATGAAGAAGCAGTTGAAGTTAAAAAAGCAAGTATTGGTGGAGCTGTTTGTCGATTAATTGATTTTAGATCCTTAATTGATTTTGGAACGAATTATTTAAAATAATAAAAAGGTCACAGAAATTCATATCTGTGACCTTTTTATTATATAGTATGACTTTCCGTTAGGATGAAATTTGGCGCTATATCGTGAGCTTCTGCCTCGAAATAATCAATGATTTGGCAATCAAAAGCAAGAGCGATGGTCTCAAGATTAGGGTGATTTTTTAAATACCGGTCATAAAATCCTTTGCCGTATCCAATTCGATGCTTATGCTGATCAAAAACGATACCTGGCATAATCAATAATGCATGAGATGGTTCAATTAATACTTCGGTTTTAGGTTCAAGAATATTAAAAGCGCCTAAACTTAACTCACTAAAATCACGACACTCATAAAAATTCATCTCATCACCTTGAATTTTTGGAAGTCCAACTCGTTTATTAAGTGTCCAGGCTTTCTCAATTAACCGAATGGTTGAGACCTCACTTTTAATTGGCATGTAAACTAAAATTGTCTCAGCCGCTATAAATCGTTTATCAGTCATTAATCGCTGACAAATAAGTTCGCTTTTTTGGGTTCTTTCGCAATCTGAAAGAGCATCTCTTTTTTGTAAAATTTCCCGACGAATAATCACTTTATTCTTCATAAAATTCACCTCATTATTTTATCATATACGAAATCTTTATTTTTAGAAACAATCAGATCTCAAGCAGTTTCAAAAATCTGTATATTAGGTATGAATTTAATACTATATCCTAAATGATTAATACCCAGATATTAAAATTGAGTTTTAGTTATTTAAATGCGTTGATATCTTGATGAACGATAGTTTAGATAATCTTTTCTTCTATAGAAAATTAATCGGGACTTATATATTTTAGAGGGCAGATACGTATAATTAATTATGAGGTAAGGAGGCGATGGAACTTGGAGTATTTTGGATTTCTAGCTTTCGTTATAATACTTGTTTATAGTAGCTATCCAGCACGTGTTCAAATACTTGAAAAACGGATTAATAAACTCAAAAGAAATTTAGAGGGGGATCAAGTAATGTCAAAGATAATTCGTGATTTAGTTGGAAAACACTGCATCATGAGTTGTGAAGGAGCATTAGCCTTTGCAGGAAAAGTGAATTTTGAATGTGAAATAATTGATGTTGATGAAGAATGGATTAAGATAAGTTTCACAGATCAAAAGAAAAAATTAACGACAAAAATCATTAGAATTGAAAGCATTGATCATATTGATTTAATATAAAGTAAAAAAAGGCTTTTCTTAGAAAATATCTAAGAGAAGCCTTTTTTATTCATTTGAAACTTTTTGTCGATACTGTGCAGGAGTTAATCCTGTAAGTTTTTTAAATGTAGAACTATAGTAATTATGATTATTGAATCCGACTGCTAAGGCTACTTCTAAAATACTATATTGGTTATCTTTTAAATACTGTTTACTTTTTTCAATTCGTACACGATTCAAAAAATGTGAAAATGTCATGCCCGTCTCTGATTTGAAAATGGAACAAAAATAACTTTTATTAAGGTTTAAATACTGGCAAACCTCATCTAGTTTAATATCTTTTTCATAATATTTGTGAATAAAATAGATTCCTTCTTTAACAGAGGAATGAAATTGATGTTTTTCAAACAGGCGATGACGAACAATACTTTCAAATAATTTTCCGATTGATTTTAAACAGCAATGTGGTTTAAATGGAATATTGCTATTTATTAAATTTTCATCACTATGAAAGGGTCCTATTACGAATAATCCTTTTTGTTGTTTATATTGGTAAAGAGGAGAAAGAATGAAGTGAATTTTTTCACCTCGACAAATGTAAATTAATGATGAACTAGATGATTGATAGTCGTCAAAAAGATTAGAAGAATCTAATATCTTATTAAGATTTGGTGTCATTGCATGATTCAAAATCATTTTTTTTTGTTCATTAAAAAAAGAGATTGGAATGGTTAAACAATGATAAAAATCAGATAACACTTGTTGGATTTTATCCATATGATTTCCCCCAGAATAGTTAGTTTTCAAAAACAAATTAATATAGTTACAAAAATTCTATATATTGTTCAAGCAAGTTTTAATTGGCTACATTATAATAATTATTGATAATGATTATCAATTATGTTTTATATTATGCTACAAAATAAGGAGAAAAGCAATGAGAAAAATAGCTATTTACGGGAAAGGTGGAATTGGTAAGTCCACAACAACCTCTAATTTATCAGCTGCTTTATCAACACTCGGATACAAAGTCATGCAAATTGGATGTGATCCAAAAGCTGACTCAACAAAAAATTTAATGAATGGGAAATTTATTCCAACCGTTTTAGAGGTCATGAATCAAAAGGGAGATGACACAAAACTTGAAGATATTGTCTTTGAAGGTTATAACGGTGTTTTGTGTGTTGAAGCAGGGGGACCAACTCCTGGAGTTGGGTGTGCAGGCAGAGGAATTATTGCCGCTTTTGAGAAACTTGAAGAATTAAAAGCATTCGAATTTTATCAACCTGATATCGTAATTTATGACGTTTTAGGTGATGTTGTTTGCGGTGGATTTTCAATGCCTATTCGCAACGGATATGCAGAAGAAGTTTATATTGTAACATCAGGAGAAATGATGTCGATGTATGCTGCTAATAATATATCAACAGCGATCAATCAATTTAAAAATCGAGGCTATGCTAGATTAAAAGGCTTAATTCTCAACGCTAAAAATGTTGAAAATGAAGTTGAATTAGTTGAAAAATTAGCAACAGAAATCGATAGTCAGATTTTCCATTACATCCCACGTGATAAAGATGTACAACTATCAGAAAATGATGGGAAAACAGTTATTGAAAAGATTAAAGAGAGTCAAATGGCGAATGTGTATTTAGAATTGGCAACTAAATTAACACAGGCTATTTAAATATCAAAATATCGGAGGAAGAGTTATGAAATTTAAACATTTATTATCAATGATCTTAGTATCAACAACATTATTAGTCGGATGTCAATCATCAAAAGGAACAGAAGTAGAAGAGCAAATACCAGTTGTGGATGAGACATCATCAAGTACAAAACAAGAGGAAGAAACAACAGATGTTGAAAAAGAAGTAGAAGAAATCAAAGTTGTTGCAGCAACTGTATCGGCAACACAAGTGTTAGCAGAATTAAATGCAGAAGTTTTAGGAGTACCAGCAACATCACAAACATTACCTGATGGATATCAAGATTTACCGCAAGTTGGACAAGCAATGAATCCAGACTTAGAAATTGTTGCATCATTAAACCCTGATTTATTTATCATGGATGCTAGCTTTAAATCAAGTGTAGAGGAAAGTTTAACTGAGTATGGATTGAATACCTTCTTCTTTGAAACAGGAACATACACTGCGTTTTTAAATAGTATTAAAGAATTGGGGAATGCGATTAATCGTCAAGATGAAGCAACAACTTTATTGAATCAATTAAAACAAGCTGAGGAAGTTGCTTTAGCAAATAAAACAGAACAAGCCCCAACAGTTGCGATCATCTTTGGTGCTGGTGACAACTTCATGTTAGCAACAGAAAGTTCTTATTTAGGAGACCTTGCAAAAACATTAGGTGCGATTAATATTGCATCAGAGATTGATACAAACATTGAATCAGCATATATCCAATTCAGTTTAGAACAAATTTTAGCACAAAATCCTGATTATGTTTTACGCTTTGCCCACGGAAATATCGAAGAAACATCTAAAATGTTCGATGAAGCATTTGATAAAAATGAAGCTTATCAACAATTAGATGCGGTTGCAGATGGGAAAGTTTATGATTTAGATTCAACTATCTTCAATGTTTCAGCAAATTTAAAAGTAACAGAAGCAATCACAAAACTTGGAGAAATCTTATACGGTAACTAAAAATGAGAATAGATAAAAAATATATCATTATTATCTTATCTTTCATCACTTTACTGAGTTTGATTTTTGTCTTTTCAACGGTGGGGAGTGTTAATTTAAGTTTAGGTGAAATTTTAAGTGCCTTAAAAAATAACGATAACAAGGTTGTGACAACCATTGTTTATAAAATGCGATTACCACGAAATATTTTAGCGACATTAGTCGGAGCAAATTTAGCTGTTTCAGGAATTTTACTCCAATCAGTGATGAAAAATCCACTTGCAGACCCAGGAATTACAGGGGTTTCAAGTGGAGCTAGTGTCGCAGCAATTGTCATTTTATTAACAGCCCCACAATTAGCAAGTATCTTACCTGTTGCTGCCTTTATTGGAGGATGTGTTGCTTGTGCATTAGTTTTTATGATGGCATGGAAAAATGGATTAAAGCCTGAACGTGTTGTTTTAGCAGGGGTTGCTGTTAATACGATCTTAGGAGGCTTTATCTCATTATTATCCACACTATATAGTGATAAAATTCAAAGTGCGATTTTATGGCTAAATGGGAGTCTTGCAACAAAAACATGGCAAGATGTTCACATGTTAGTTTGGTATTCCGTCATTGGACTAATCTTGTCTTTATTTTTAATTCGAAGTGCAAATGTTTTACAACTTGGAGAAGAATCTGCGACAAATTTGGGATTCAATGTGAATCGAACGCGACTTATTATTTCACTAGTTGCTGTTTTCTTAGCAGCTACCTCGACTGCTGTTGTTGGAATTATTAGTTTTGTCGGATTAATTGTTCCACATATTTCAAGAATGTTAATGGGAAGTGATCATAAATATACGATTCCATTTAGTATGGTCCTTGGCGGAATTGTACTTTTAATTGCAGATACACTTGCAAGAACAGTAGGTGGTTCAATTGAAATTCCAGTAGGGGTAATTATGTCGATTGTAGGCGGTCCATTCTTTTTATATTTATTAAGAAAAAGGGGGAACTGATGTATGATTGAAGCAAAGAACTTAACAGCTGGCTATGAGGATAAAATCATTATTAAAGATTTGAACTTAAAAATTGAAAAAGGACAAGTGGTCTCGATTATTGGTCCAAATGGGTGTGGAAAGTCAACGTTACTTAAAACATTATCACGTATGATTAAACCAATGGGAGGGGCTGTTTTACTGGAAAATAACGAGCTGTCCAAACTTAAAAATAAATTTATTTCTCAAAAAATATGTTTGTTATCACAACATAATTTAGCACCGACTGATTTAACCGTTGAGCAACTTGTTTATTTTGGTCGCTTACCACATAAGAAATGGTTTGAATGTAAGACGACAGAAGATCAAGAATTAGTAGAATGGGCAATTGAACAAACAGGGCTAGCACACTATAAACATAAACCTATTGGGTCCTTATCTGGTGGTGAACGACAAAGGGCCTATATTGCACAGGCCCTTTGTCAAACACCTGATGTTTTACTGCTCGATGAACCAACGACTTATCTTGATATTTCACACCAACTTGAGCTTATGGAACTTGTGCGTGAAATCAATGAGAAATTCAAGATAACCATTGTGATGGTATTACATGAACTTAACCAAGCTAGCCGATATAGTGATCGATTAGTGATTATGAAACAAGGAAGAATCGTATCAGATGGAACACCGGTAGAAACCATTAATCAAGAGATGATTAAGCATGTTTATCAAATTGAATGTGATATTGATAACGATCCTATTTCAAATAAACCGCGTATTCATCCGATTCAAACGATTAAGACCGCTTAAAGGAGGATCGTTATGTATACATTAGAGAGTTTAAATCGTCTGAGTGAAATTAAGACGGACCAAGATATTAAAAGTTTATCACATGCTATTTTCCCAGGAACACATTGCCCTTTATTTGGCGTTGCCTTAACGGCATCTTATGTTAAAAATATGACAATGATTGTCATTGGAACAAGTGAATGTACGTACTATACGAAAAACTTTGCTTATCATCGTCAAAAAGGAAAAGATAGTGTTTATTCATTAGTGCTTGATGATAAAGAAGTCGTATTTGGTGCCGTGGCACAGGTTGAGAGGGCAGTAAAAGAGATTATTGAAATAGAACATCCTGATGCAGTCATGCTCGTTACGACATGTGTTCCAGAGTTAATAGGGGAGGATTATTCATCTATTCCTTATACACTTGAGGAAGAGGTAGGGATTCCGATATTTGTTGTGAACACTGAACATTTTAAATGTAATTCACATATTCCTGGTATGTCACGAGCCTTAAAGTCTTTAAGTCATGCGATGGAAAAAGTTGAGGTACAAGAAGGAGTTAATATTATTGGACATCGTCAGGATAAGGTAGAGGAAACAGAACTTGTACAGTTATTAAAAAAATATGATGTTCAAATCCAAACCGTTATCCCTTCAAGTTGTACAATAGCTGAAATAAAAAAGGCTCCAACTGCTAAGTTAAACATTGTTACAGATATGATTGGATTAGATTTAGCGAAAGAAATGAAGCGAAAATTTAATATTGAGTATCTATACTTTGATAAGCATTTAAATGTAGAGACTATTTCTAAAAATTATGAAGAGTTATCGAAAATACTTGAAATTGATTTTTCACGAGATTTAAAACAAGTTAAGGCACGTTACGAACAGTTAGCCATGAAATGTTATTCACTATTAAAAGGGAAAAAATTAATTTATGGAAATACGCCAATGATGGCACTTGAAATGGTCGATTTCTTAAGTGATTTAGGCTTAGAACCCGTCTTTGTTCAATTACGAGAATTATATGAGCAAGATTCACCTTATAAGGAGAGTTTATTAGACAAAGGCTATAATCCTTATATTAGTCGTATTGCAAATATTGCGCCATTACGAGAGTTATACGATACGATTGGGGCAGATTTGTATGTAGGTCATGAAAGTCCAATGTTATTAAAACAAAAAGGAATGATGCAAATGACCTTTGATGCTCACGCTCAAAAAATCGGTTATGAGCTCCCAATTGGTGTCATGCAAGATATGATTAAGTTAATGACTGAAGATTCTAAACCAATGGGAGGTGGCAAACATGCAGCTATGTAAATATTATCCGGTTGCAAATGATCGGATGGGGTCGATTTGGACACTTTGTTCGATTAAAGATACCTGTATCATTGAGTTTGGCCCTGCAGGAACAACTCACTATGCAGTTGAGGGAATTGGAAGTTTGAATGCAGGGGAAGGTTCCCGCATTTATTCAACCCATATGGATCAAAGTGATGTAACGTTTGGAAAGTATGATCGATTAGAAAAAGCTATTTTAGAGGTTGATGAGAATATTAAACCTCGATACATTTTTGTCATGGCTTCTTCGATTTCCTCAATTATTGGTGCGGATATTGAGAGTGTGTGTAGCGATTTACAAAGTCAAGTTCAGTCTAAACTTATTGCCATCACGACTGGAGGACTTAAGCATCAATATCATATTGGAGTTGAACAAACATTAGAATTACTCGTGAAGAAGTTAGTTGGTGATTATCCTCGTGATGTTAATAAATATAATATTTTAGGCTGTACGATTGATAAATATAATTATGCTTCTGATGTTGAAGAAATGAAACGTATGATGAAGCTCTTCTTTAACAAGGAAGTTCAAACAGTTTTCACATGTGAGACAACTGTTGAAGAAATTGAACAGGCTAGTCGTGCGTCTTTAAATATTGTTATGCGCAAAGAAGCCTTGAAAGCTGCTAAGTGGATGAAGAAAACTTACGGAATTCCGTATATTTATCACCATGTATATGGCCTTCAAAATACGATTGATTTTATTGAAGCAGTTAATAAAATCGATGGGTATGAAGTGAATCGAGAGTATCTAAATGCAGAAGTTGAAGCAGTAAAAAAGCATTTGTTTAGTTTAAAACGTAAATTTTTATTTTATAAAGAAACAAAGGAATGCGCGATTTTTGGTGACTATGATACGGTGCTAGGATTTGACGCTATTTTAAAAGAGCTAGGACTTGCTACTGATCGTTTAGAAGTATTGTACCAAACGGAAGTAGAAGCAGATTGGATATCTGGTCGCCCTGAATTAGAAAGAATAAAATATTTAAAATCAAAAGAACTATTCATGATTTGTGGAGATGGTCCAAGCTTAGAGATGGAACATCAAGCTAAATTAGAGTTACAGGTTAGTAACCCTAATTTAAATCAAGTTTTGATTTATCCATATACGCCCTATATGGGATTTAGAGGGATGCTTTTCGTTATTGAAAAAATATTAAATATCAAATAGTAAGGATGTAAGAAATGGAAACATTATTAAATCAGAAAAGTTTAATGATTAGTTCATTAAATGAAAATAAAATGCCTGAAATTAGTTATGCACCTTTTATGATGAAAGATCAAAAAATCTATATTTATATTAGTAAGGCTGCTGCACATTATCATAATTTAGTGCAAAATCCACAGTGTTCAGTCATGCTAATTGAAGATGAAGCAGCTTGTAAAACGGTCTTTGCAAGAGAACGCGTTTCTTTTGAATGTATAGCTTCAAAAGTTGAGTCAAGCAAGGAGTTATTAGAATTATTTGGTGGACGACAAGGAGCTCAAATGATGATGGTTTTAAAAACATTAGACTTTGATTTCTTTGAGTTAGTCCCACTTAAAGGTCGTCTTGTTAAAGGATTTGGACAGGCGTTTAACATTTCTTTAAACAATAGTGAGTTTCAATTAACACAAGTCACATCAATAGGGCATAAATAAGAAAAACTCTCGCACATCAGGGCGAGAGTTTTTCTTATTCAATACCTAACATTTGACCATCTAATTCAAACATTTTGAGATGTTTAACTCTTTTAGAAAACGCTATAATTAGTTATGATTTAGTAAAAGAGGGGATAAAAAGATGAAGAGAAATAAGAGGGATTATGTTTTGTATTTGATAGGTATTATGATGTTAACACTTGGGGTTTCGTTGACGGTACAATCTGATTTAGGAGCAGGTTCGATTGATTCAATTAATTTCGCTTTGGCTCACCGACTTAATATTAACCTTTCAATTGTTATTTTTGTCATGGCTTTGTTAGCAATTGCGATTTCAACTTGTATCAGATGTGAAAGACCAAAGTTCACAACGTTGATTACGGCTTTTTTTATGGCTATCGGAACTGAGTTTTGGGTGTTTGTTGTGAGTCCTATTGTACCTGAAACGTTAATGCAAAAAATTGTAGTATTTAGTATCGCTGTTATTTTGGTCTGCACAGGATTAGCACTTTACTTAAAGCCTAAATTACCGGCTCATCCAAATGATGATATTACGGTTTCTATTAGCGAAGTAAGTAACCTGAAAATTGGAACAGCTAAACTAATGATGGATGCTATTTGTATGATTATTGCTTTGTTATTGCAAGGTCCTATTGGGGGTGGAACAATTATTTTGACTCTGTTTGTAGGGCCTGGGGTTAATTTAGCAACGTATTTACTAGAAAAATTACCTTTCATTAATGACTTACAACCTTATCATATACAGTAAAAGCCAGGCGATCCTGGCTTTTTAATGGTTTAAATGACGGTATTCACTTGGTGAAATCCCATTTGCTTTTTTAAAAGCTTTTGAGAAAGCAAGGGGATCACTGTATCCACAAGAGTGCGAAATATTAGCGACAGATAAATCGGTTTGAAGTAATAAATCTGCCGCCTTAGTCATTCGAAATTGAATCAAAAAGTTCTGGGGGGACATTCCTAAATGCTTTTGAAAAAGTGAAGTTAAATAAGTGCGATTTAAACATAGATAGTGGGAAATATCGCTCACTTTAATATAGTTAAAGTAATTATTTTCGATAAATTCAATGGCCTTACTCACATAGTGATTATCTTCTTGAAGGCTTGGTTGTTTTGTTTGAATATGACTCGATTCTGAGAGTTTAGAAAGAAGGAGATAAAGAAGCCCTTGATATTTTAATTCGTTCGCATGAGTTGATTTATTACAATTTAACATCTCTGCGACATAGGACTTCAAGGTTTCACAATCATGGACATTTAATACTAAGCGATTATCAATAAAACCAGCATGTTCTAAATATTTTTTTGCCATCTGTCCATCGAAGCCAACCCAAATATAAGTCCAAGGATCTTCTTGGTCAGCTTGATAAAAAGTTAATTCATTAGGGCGGATTAAGAAGCATTGATCTTTTTTAATTTCGTATTTTTGATCATTTAAATAATAGGCACCTTTACCTTTTAAAACAAAATGAAGTAAAAAGGTTGGACGGATAGCTGGACCATACGAATGTCCAGGTTCGCATTCATGCATTCCACAATAACAAAAAGCTAAATCTCTGTATGGTTGTGGATCAATTGTTAAGCTAAATTGTTCCATGAAGAAAGCCCCCTAAATGTATGAATTGAAATAAGTATAGCACATCTAATGGAAGGTAAAAATAGATAATTTTATATATAACTCAAAGCTATATCTAAAAAATGAAATTTAAATTTAATTCAAAAGTTGGATATATTTTTAATGATTTGATAAATTTTTTAGAGGTAATCTTCATTTTTTTAAGCTGATTAAAGTGCGGAAAGGGATAAGGTTCGTATAGTAGAAAAATAAGGGATCAGTTGTGTGATTTAGTTAGCCAATTCAATAGTTTTTTTATTTTACGTAATTTAGTTTAATTCACCAAAATTCAATTTTTTTCGCATAAATCTGATGTTGATTTAAATACTAAAGATAGTAGCGTGACTCTAAAGAGGCTACCAATAAAAGTAAGATTGATTAGAGGTGTAAAAGTTGAAAAGTGGAGTAAGACGCGTTGTATTAGTCGGAACAGGTTTTGTTGGAATGAGTTTTGCGTACTCAATTATTAATCAAGGTGGAATTGAGGAGCTAGTTTTAATTGATGTTAACCATGATAAAGCAGAAGGAGAAGCAATGGATTTAAGTCATGGTATTGCCTTTGCTCCTGATAAAACTGAAATTTGGGCAGGAACTTATGCTGATTGTGGTACTGCAGATATTGTTGTCGTAACAGCTGGTGTTAATCAACAACCAGGAGAAACACGTTTAGCTTTAGTTGAACGTAATGCTAAAATTATGCGCGATGTGGTTAAAAATGTGATGAAATCAGGATTTAATGGAATTTTATTAATTGCAAGTAATCCAGTAGATGTTTTAACATATGTTGCCTGGCAAGAATCGGGTCTTTCACGTCATCGTGTCATCGGGACAGGTACAACGCTTGATACAGCTCGTTTACGACATGAAATTGGTAAATATTTAAATGTGGATCCACGTAACGTGCATGGATACATTGTTGGGGAACATGGTGATACAGAAACACCTTTATGGTCTCACACAACAGTTGGGGTAAAACCTTTACTAGATATTATTCAAGACGATCCACAATATAAATTTGAAGATTTAGAGCAAATTTATGTGAATGTTCGTGATGCAGCATATCACATTATCGATCGTAAACGTGCAACTTATTACGGTATTGGGATGTGTACAACACGTATTGTCAAAGCTATTTTAAATGATGAAAATTGTGTTTTACCAGTTTCAGCTTATTTAAATGGACAATACGGAATTAAAGATATCTTCACAGGAGTTCCTGCCATTATTAATCGTAATGGAGTACGTGAAGTATATAATTTAAATATTACAAAAGAAGAACGCGATCAACTTCATAAATCAGTGGATATTTTAAGAGAAACACTTCAAACGGTCTTATAGTCAATTTAAGGAGGTATACTTATGTCAACTCATGATAAATATGAAAAGGTTGTAACAGATACAGAACATTTAGCTAAAAAAGTGGCAAATAAAGCTGAAGATTTAGCTGAAGATTTAAAATATGGAGCTAAAAAAGCAGCTCGTGGTGCTGAAGAGTTAGCGGAAGATATGGCTCACGGTATTTCAAAAGGTGCTAAAAAAGCAGCTCGTGGTGCTGAAGAGTTAGCAGAGGATATGGTACAAGGTGTTCAACATGCTTCTAAAAAAGTAGCTAATAAAACAGAAGATTTAATGGAGAAAGCAAAAGATTTTGTCGATAATATTAATCATCCAAATAATCATTTAGAACAATAATAAAAAATCCCACGATATGTAATCGTGGGATTTTTTATGAAATTATTTTGTTGCAACTGACATTGCGATGATGTTAATCACATGTGGTGTAACATAGAATAAAGCTGTTCCAATTACTAAACCTTTTGCTGCATCTTTTAACATTTGAATTTGTTTCATTACAAATTCCTCCTTTGGTGTTTTATTAACCCCAAAGGTTTTACAGGCCTTCTTCCTATAAAACGCATGTGCGTTTAAACAAGAAAAATAAACAGAGCCTAGTGGCCACGTTTCCTTAGGAATCTAAGGAATTAGCCTTCATATTGGTTTCTGTGAGGAGATGACTCTCATCATTTATGTTGTCAATCTGAGCTCTATTTATGAAAAAGCGCTCGTAATTATCTTTTGTGGTAATTACTTCCTTTTTGTGAATGCTTCGGTTATCATCATTACCGACGATGATATATGCAAAAACACATCAAGAACAGTACGTGGAAATTGTTCTTCCTTCAACCTTCGAAACATTCCTTGTCTTAACGCAAGGGGTTGGTTTTATAGAATAACACGTATAGAGATAAAATGCAACAAAAAAATCAAATTAATTTAAAAAAACTGACGATTGATAGGAGAAAATAAAAAAAACAGTCTAACATCGCGAATAACTGTATATGATAGAAGAGTAGAAGTTCTTCTTCTCCTAAGTTTCTCTACCGCTATTTATGCGCTTAATTTTTTCATTTTTAGTTTACTTTTTTTGTCTTTCTTCTTTGTATAAGAACTGTATCACAGGATACAGTTCTTTTTTTATTTTTGAATAAGGATTTTGGCACCATGATTGATAATATTATCAATTAATAGTGCCATTTCTTTTGGTGTTAGGGTCATACCATCAGA
This sequence comes from uncultured Turicibacter sp., assembly GCF_938044715.1. Classification (NCBI taxonomy): domain Bacteria; kingdom Bacillati; phylum Bacillota; class Erysipelotrichia; order Erysipelotrichales; family Turicibacteraceae; genus Turicibacter; species uncultured Turicibacter sp. Next base: position 79,566 of record NZ_CALIOS010000068.1, on the reverse strand, counting down.
AATCCATTGTTCTGTAACACCAATAACGCCATTTGAAACAAAGGATAGGAATAAAGTATACTCAATAGAATCACTTTCTTGATAAAGATTTTTCAGTGTATCAAGCCCTATCGTTTTAATTAAGAGTTGGATTTTATTAAAAAAATGTCCTTGTGAATGACTCTGCAAAAAGGTTTTTAAAATATGTTTATTATCATAAATATATTCAAAGAGTTGTTCTAGTAATAAATAAGTCGATTGATTAGAATTCCTAAAATTAAAATCTTGGATCATCATTGAAACATTTTCGATGACTTCATCTTCAAGCTGATTTAATAAATCATAGATATCGAGATAGTGAAGATAAAAAGTTCCACGATTTAAATCAGCATGTTCAGTAAGGTCTTTTACCGTAATATCTTTGATTTGTTTTTCAGACATTAATTCAATAAAACTTTCTTTTAATAGTTTTTTTGTTCTCCTAACACGGCGGTCTTCTAGTTTAGGTTTCATTTTATATAATCCCTTCTTTTTTTATTTATTGAACATATAGTTAAAGAATGTTGGTTATTTAACACGGTGTAAAAGATTGATTATTGTACATTTTATTAAAATGAATAATAATAGACATATGTTCAAAAGTCAATAATCTGTTTATTTAGCATTAATGCTCAAATCTGTGAGTAAGCTATCTCAGGATGCTAAAAATATAAGGAAACAAAATAGGGAGTGATAAGATGGCAGGTTACATTGAGTTTAAAGATGTAAAAAAAGTTTACAAAATGGGAGAAGTTGAAATTGAAGCTTTAAGCGGTGTTGATTTTTCCATTAATAAAGGTGAATTTGTCATTGTTGCTGGGGCAAGTGGAGCGGGAAAAAGTACTGTTTTAAATATATTAGGTGGAATGGACCATGCCAGCAGTGGAAAGATTTTAGTTGATGGAAACGAAATTAATAATTATTCAAATAAGGAATTAATTACATATCGTCGTCATGACATCGGATTTGTCTTTCAGTTTTATAATTTAGTTCAAAATTTAACAGCTGTTGAGAATGTTGAACTAGCAACTCAGATTTGTGAAAATCCGTTAAATGTTCAAGAGGTTTTAGAGGCAGTGGGACTTGGACATCGTAAAAATAACTTTCCTGCTCAAATGTCGGGTGGAGAACAACAACGTGTTGCTATTGCACGAGCATTGGCCAAAAATCCAAAATTATTATTATGCGATGAACCAACCGGTGCATTAGATTACAATACCGGAAAAGCAATCTTAAAATTATTACAAGATACATGTCGTAAAATGGGGATGACGGTCGTTATGATTACCCACAACTTAGCTATTGCACCGATGGGGGATAAAATTATCCATGTTCGTAATGGAAAAGTAGCTAAGATCGAAATCAACGAAAACCCAATGCCAGTAGAAGGGATTGAGTGGTAAGAATGAGTAAGAGTTTAACAAAAGATACCTTCCGTGATATCAAAAAATCATTAGGAAGATTTATGTCGATTCTAATGATCTCTGCTCTTGGCGTTGCCTTCTTTGTCGGAATCAAATCTGCTCCGCTTGCTATGCAAAAGACAGTAGATCAATACTATGATGATTATAATTTCATGGATTTGAGATTAATCTCTACCCTTGGTTTCACCGATCAGGATGTTGAAGCTGTTAAAGGTTTAAATGATGTGTCAGGGGTTTTTCCAACCTTTACACAAGATGTTTTAACAAAATATCAAGATAATGAATTAGTTATCAGATTGCATGCCTTACCAATTGATAACTTAAATTCAAATAATCCAGATTATATTAACCAAGTTAAACTAGTTGAAGGGCGATTACCTGAAAAATCTGGAGAAGCTGTTGTTGAAAAAAGTAAATATCTTGGCTCAATTGAACTAGGTTCAAAAATACAATTACAATCAGGGACAGATGACCCGTTAAGTGATACATTAAAAACAACTGAATATACGATCGTTGGAATTGTTGAAACGCCATATTATTTGTCAGCAGATAAAGGAACATCAAATATCGGGAGCGGAAATATCTCAAGCTTTATGATGATTCCACAAAGTGATTTTAAATCAGATATCTATACTGAAATGTATGTGAGTTTATCGAACACAAAAGCTCTTGATACATTCTCAGATCAGTATAAAGACACAGTGTCTCACGTAGTAGATGAAATTGAAGTGCTAAGCGAAACTCAAACAAAGCATCGATATGATGAAGTGATGGAAGAAGCACAGTCAGAACTTGATAAAAATCGAATAGAATACGAGGGGCAAAAAGCAGAGGCACTAGCAGAACTTGAGGATGCCGCAAGTCAAATCGAAACAGCGAAACAAGATTTAGTAAACGGAAAAGCTCAACTTGCTTCTAATAAAGCAGAGTTTGAAAGTACGATTCAATCAGCTGAGGAACAAATTGCACAGGGGGAAGCACAGTTAACACAAGCAGAGGATGAGTTAAATCGTGCGTATAATGATTTTTTAGCTCAAAAAGAAAGTGCACAGTCTCAAATAGCAGCTGCTGAGGCACAGCTTAAATCTGGGGAAGAACAAGTTGCACAACTTGATGCCTATAAAAATCAACTACAAGCCTCACTACAAAATCCAGATTTAACAGATGAACAAAGAGTGGCTATTGAAGCGCAACTTGCTCCTATCTTACAAAGTTATGAATCAGCGCTACAGACATTAAATGCCGGAAGAGCTGAACTTGAGAAAAATAAACAAGCCTTAATTGATGGAGAAAATCAAATTTTAGCTGGAAAACGTACGATTCAAGCTTCAAAACAAGAATTAGCAGAGCAAAAAGCTAAATTAGAAACGGAAAAATCAAATGCTTATGCACAGTTTAAGACAGCAGAAGATGAAATTGAAAAAGGTGAAGCAGAATTAATTAAAGCTGAAGCGGACTATGAAAATGGAAAAGCCGAAGCAGAAGAACAATTTAAAGAGGCCGAAGAAAAGCTACAAGAAGCACAGGATCAAATTAATGATATGACTTATCCAGAATGGTATGTGCTAGATCGAGATTCTCATTATTCATATGTAGATTATAAAAATGCGGCTTCGAGTATTGAAGCCATCTCACAAATCTTCCCGATTTTCTTCTTCTTAGTTGCTGCCTTAGTTTGTTTAACAACAATGACACGCATGGTAGATGAACAACGATTAAATATCGGAACGTTAAAAGCATTAGGATATAGTAAAGTCAAAATTGCATCGAAGTTTTTAGTTTATGCTGCACTAGCAAGTATGACAGGGGCAATTTTAGGAACCATAATCGGATTTAATGTTTTCCCGAATGTTGTGATTGATGCTTATGGTATGATGTATACTTTACCAGATACTATTTTAGTATTTAGTTGGCCATTGGTAATCATTGCAACACTTATTGCAGTAGGGGTCACAACCTTATCAGCATTCTTTGCAGTCAATGCGGAATTAAAAGAAACACCATCTATTTTAATGCGACCTAAAGCACCGAAAGAAGGGAAAAGAATTTTACTAGAACGTCTTCCATTCATTTGGAATCGCCTAAACTTCATTGCGAAAGTAACGGTACGAAACTTATTCCGTTACAAAAAACGTTTCTTCATGACAGTCTTTGGAATTGCGGGATGTACGGCGTTACTTGTAACAGGATTTGGAGTTAAAGATTCAATTCGTACAATTGTGGATACGCAATTTGGAGAAATATTTAAATATAATATGACGATGAAGTTAAATAAAGATATTTCACTTTCAGATGAAAAAGCACTAGTTACTGAGCTACAAAATGATCCGAGAATTCAGGGCGTTTTATCAATTCATAGTGAGAATGGTAAACTATCTGATGATGACGTGACAAAAGATGTTAATGTCTTCGTTCCCCATTCAGTTGCTGATTTAGATCCATTTGTTTCACTCAGAAATCGTGTGACACAAGAAAAGGTTGAACTTCCAGAATATGGAGTCGTGTTGAGTGAGAAAGTAGGTAAACAATTGGGGGTTAAAGTTGGAGATAATGTGACGATTGAAAATGCCGATGGTAAAAAAGCAGAGGCTAAAGTAGAGGGAATTGTTGAAAATTATTTATTCCATTATGTTTATTTATCACCAACTTATTATGAAGAATTATTTAATGAGACGCCAACATTTGAAAGTATTTTAGGTGTTGCTAATGATGATACGTTAGAACTTGAAGAGGCGGTTTCATCAGATTATATGAATCAAGCGGGTGTAAGTGGGATAAGTTGGAACTCATCGATTGGAAGTAATTTTGATAACATGATTCAGAATTTGAACTATGTCGTTTTATTAATGATTATTTCTGCCGGAGCTTTAGCATTCGTCGTCTTGTATAATTTAACGAATGTTAACATCTCAGAACGTATGCGTGAGATTGCAACGATTAAAGTATTAGGATTCTATGATAAAGAAGTCTCAGCTTATATTTATCGAGAAAATATCATTTTAACCTTGATTGGAACGGTTGTTGGACTTGGACTTGGAATTTTACTACATCGTTATATCATGCTCACAGTCGAACTTGATAATATGATGTTTGGACGACAAATTGCTCCACTAAGTTTTATTTACTCAGCAGGCTTAACTATTTTATTCGCCTTCGTAGTAAACTTTGCAATGTATTATAAATTGAAAAAAATCGAAATGGTAGAATCACTTAAATCAGTCGATTAAGCCAAAAAGGTTCGCTCTCAATAAGAGCGAACCTTTTTTATAAATTAAGGTGAGATTAAAACTATATCAGGATATAATAATACTTATTAAGAATGAGACAAAAAGGAGCCCTATATGAATAAAGATTTGTTGCTTCAACAACTTTCAACACATCAAATGATGTTGCTCTATTTTAAAGGAAGCCAATGTAGTGCTTGTCTTGCGTTATTACCGAAAGTAGAAAAATTAATAGAGCAGTATCCTGAAATTGAAATGCGGATAATAGATGTGAATAAGGATGCTGAAATTTCATCACACTTTGGCGTCTATTCCGTTCCCGCTACGATTCTATTCATAGAGGGGAAAGAATATATCAAAGAAGCGGGAATTTTTAGTATACATACCTTAAATGAGAAAATAAATAGATTATACGAAATGATTTATAAGTAGAGGAGAAGTAGACAATGGAGAAAATTGAGAAACCGAAAAGAACAGGGAAATTAAATCATAACCTTACCTTCACAGAGTGCTTGGCAGAAGACTACTACATTCATGGGATGCAATTTGAAAACGAAGAAATTTCATATTTATCCATTGAGCGTCTAAGTTTAAATCAATGTCATTTTAAAAATGTTGTGTTTTTAGAATGTGAATTTGATCATATTGATTTAACGGATACGATTTTTGAAAACTGTGATTTGTCTAATATTAAAATGCCTGATGGAATTATACATCGTTGTATTTTTCAAAACTGTCGTCTGACAGGAAGTGATTTCTCAAACTGTGGCATCCAACAAACACTATTTAAAGAAAATAGTGGACGATATATCAACTTTTCCTTTTCAACGTTTAAAAAAGTAAATTTACTAAGTAATCAGTTTTCACATGGAAGTTTTAATGAATGTCAGTTTAATAAAGTTGCATTTGAAGAAAATCAATTAGAGATAGCAGAATTTATTCACACCTCATTGAATGGTCTCGATTTTTCAAACTGTAAGATAGACGGAATTGTAATTCCAATGGAAAATTTAAAAGGATTAAGTGTCTCACCAGAACAGGCTCTTCAATTAGCGACACTACTTGGACTAAAAATAAAACACCTTTAGGGAGTTTCCTAAAGGTGTTTTCATTAGAATGTAAGAGTGCCAAAGACGTTATCTAAACTTCCTTCAACTAATTCACAAGCTTGAATGTACTGAGCAGGAATTTCATGACAGTTGATGCCAAAATCAACAGAAGATTTAAAGCTGAATCGTTGATAGTAAGCAGGATCCCCAACTAATACAACAGCTGTATATCCCATCTTACGAGCTAGCTCAAAACTTTTCATGACAAGTTTTGAACCTATACCTTGACCGCGATAATTTAGGTCAACAGAAAGTGGAGCAAGTAATAAAACGTCATGATTTTGATTCAAATCTTGAACGATATATTTTGTTAACATGATATGTCCAATAATGTTTCCGTCAACTAAAGCGACTAAGGCAAGTTCAGGAATATAGTTTTCACTGGCGCGAAGCTCATTGACAAAGTTTTGCTCGTTTCCATCCGATACTTGAGCTGTTTCAAATGCTATACGCACAAAGTCATAAATTTGGTTAAATTCTTTTTCATGTTCAGTTCTAATAATTAAGTTCATTTTTAAATCCTCCAATTAGTTAGTAGTACGATTTTTGCTACTGTGAGAGGACAAATTGGATGTCCTCTCTTAAAGGACGGAATCCATTTTACGATGCTTGATCAAACAAACAACTCCTTAGTTTATAAAAAATTTTTTCAACACTGTTAGTATAGCATATAAAAAGAAAAGTAAAAAGTGAGCAATGTTTTTTAAAAAATGACCATCCTATAAATAATGAGTAGAAAGTCGAAATTTGTTGAAGGTGATGATTATGAAAAAAAATAGACGTGAAATCCGTGACCTCAAACAATTAAAAGAACAGCTATTCGGCATTAAACAAGTCGTGCACCACACTAAGATAGGAAACCTGTGGAATCACGAGGCGGCAGTTCGAAAAAAGTTAAAGGTGCTGACTGAAATGGATGGTCAATCGCTTAAAGGGTATCATCAAGTGTATAAGGAATATCGCGACTTGTTAGATGAAATATCAGTTCGATTATTAGAAGACTATAATGACAAAAATAATACAAGCTTTGAATTTGATGAAATTGTTCAATCGCATCTTCCAGAGTATTTATCATCGGGTATTTTAACGGCGCTCGTCAGTAGTCATATTCCTAATTTAATGGCGGATTCATTTAAAACACATTTTCCCAAAAACCCTAAAGATGAATATCAGGAAGCAAGAAATCTTAAACGTAAAATTTATTTGCATTTAGGTCAGACGAATACGGGAAAAACCCATCGAGCTATTGAACGTTTAAAACAAAGTCAAAAAGGTGTATATCTTGCACCTCTTCGCATTTTGGCGCTTGAAATTTATGAACGGTTAAATAAAGAAGGGGTACCTTGTACGTTATTAACGGGGGAGGAAGAGGTTATTATTCCCGAAGCAAACCATCAAAGTTCAACGGTTGAAAAAGTGAATTTAGATCAGACTTACGATGTAGCAGTTATTGATGAGATTCAGATGATTGGAGATTATCAGCGTGGCTCTTCTTGGACGCGTGCTCTTTTAGGGCTTCGATGTTCTGAGATTCATGTCTGTGGGGCGTTAAATGCAAAAGAAATCTTACTTGAAATGATTAAAGATTGTGGCGATGAGTTTGAAGTCATTGAATATGAAAGACTTGTGCCATTAGTTATAGAAAAGGAGCCATTTAATCATCAGGATACACAAGAAGGAGATGCCTTTATCCTTTTTTCAAAACGAAAAGTTTTACAGCTAGCAAAACAGTATAAGGAGATGGGAATCAATGCGAGTGTGATTTATGGTGATTTGCCACCCGAGGTTCGTAAAATGCAGTATTATGACTTTGTGCATAAGAAAAATTTAATTTTAGTGTCAACGGATGCGATTGGAATGGGTGTTAATTTGCCAATTCGACGCATTGTATTCATGAATTTATGCAAATTTGATGGAGAAGAAGAACGATTTTTAACGTCCCAAGAAGTCAAACAAATTGCAGGACGAGCAGGAAGGATTGGAATTTATGAAGTCGGATATGTAGCAGGGTATGGACGTTCTTATTCATTTTTAAAAGAAAAGATTGAGATGGAAGATGACCCGATTGAACAAGCTGTCATTGGACCAAGTGAAGTGTTACTTCAGATTGAAGGATTACCGCTCAAAGAAAAGCTGGCGCTTTGGAGTACAATGCCTGTTGAGACCCTGTATTATCGTAAGATGGATATCCGTGATTATATTTTAGTCTTAGATAAAGTCCGTCGTTATAAATTGGATGAATATGTGGAATGGAAATTGATGAAGTTACCAATTGATGTGCATAATGATGAAGTCTTATCGACGCTACTATTTTTCATCGAAAGCTATTTTGTTCAAAAAGTGGGTGAAGTACCAAGACCTCATCTAGGTGAAGTTAATTTATCAAATTTAGAAACCTACTATCAAGAGGTTAACCTATACTACTCATTCTGTAAAAGTTTCAATATTGAATTTGATGTTGAATGGGTATACGATGAAAGACTGAGAATCAGTGAACTGATCAATGATTTACTTATAAAAGGAAGATACTAAATTTAAATGATATTAATTGGATGATGAAAATCAGGCGCATACGAAAATCAATTTTAAATGATAGGATAAGTGAGGATAGCATCATTGTTCATAAGTAGCCAATAAAATAGTATAGGGTTGAGTCTTATCACTTCTACTCAAGTCATACTAAAGCTACTAACATCAAGTAAAAAGGTTCAGAAACTTGAGTTCTGAACCTTTTTAGTAATCATTAATTAGAATTTATTAAACATTGATTCATCTTCAATTAACCAAAGCTTTTTATAAACTGTTCCAAATTCAATAGGGCAAACAAATCCATTTCGGTCAACTAAATGTAGTTGATTCGTAATCGTGTTTTGTTTAAGTTCTCCTGAAAGAAAAACAATGTCATCATAACATTCTATTTGAATTTTATCATTTAATTTAACGCTACAAATAAATTCACGATCAAAGTAACTATAAACATGAAGTTCATTATTGTTTGGTTTGATTAAAATATCGTTAAACATTTAAAAGCCCCTCCTAGTAAAAAAAACATATTGATAAACAATCTTTTATTAAATGTAAAAGATTGATGATTTCCTAGTTTTAAATATAACATATCCTAAAATACAAATTAAGCAATATGCAATTCTATATACAAAAGAACTTTAATTCATACATTTATAATCAGACTTACTACTTAAGCCCTTCTGTTGATACTAAGGAGAACGATAGGGGCAATCTAACATCTTTAAGAGAATAAGCTTCCACTATTTTGAGTAAAAGTTTTCCGAGTGTGAAAAACTTATTTAGACTGAGATAATTCGAGGAGCAAAGTGAGAAGTCGAATAGAATTTAAAAACTGTTCAGAGTATATTTAAATCTGAACAGTTTTTTTATTATTTTTTAAGTTTAAGGTTATTTACGAAGTTAATGACTGCCGGGTCATGCATTGAACATTTTGTAAGTAGTGTTGTATCTTTATCAACAATTTGATTCAATAATCGACGCACTCCTTCTGTTGATGAAAAGCTATATACTTTCCCTTTAAATCCATTTCGACGACATTGCAAAGCAATATATCTAGCTTGGGATCCTATAGTGATTAACACGTCGAGATCATACTGGCAAATCATATCCCCAACTTTTTGATGAAGTTGTCTTGAGTTTTTCCCCAGTGCATCAATGCTACCAACTAGCGCTATTTTTTTACGATTTTTAGCTATTTCACACATTGTTTTAATACTTGCTTCGAGTGAAGTAGGATTGATGTTCCAAGTATCCACAATCAGCTGACATTGATTCAATCCTTTCATAACTTCAAAGTGAGAATTTAAATGTTTGAATGAAGGAAGGAGTTTAATAGAATCACGATAGCTAATTCCCACTTCATAAGCAGCTGCAATGGCAGCCATGCTATTATAAACTTGATGGACACCGTAACCAGGAATGAAAACTTTGTATCTTTTATTATTAACAGTTAAAATGTAACTCATTCCTTTAGGTACGAATTCAATGTTTGAAGCCTGATAATCGGAATTCTCGCCTACACCATAGTAAATAATTTTTCCTTTAAAATCTTCTAAGCTAATTTTTTTAATGTTATCATCGTCGGCATTTAAGATTAAGGTTCCTTTTTCACCAACTGCTTTCACCATTTCACCTTTAGCTTTTATGTAACCTTCGAGTGTTTTACATTGATCAAGGTGGTCAATACCGATGTTTGTGATGATTCCGATTTGTGGTTTAAAGTATCGTGAGCTTTTTTTTATATAACCAGGAGCAGCCACGGCAGTTTCATAAACAGCTGCTTCAACACTATCATTTAATTTCATTAAGTAAGAGAGATGTTTAGACTCCCCGTTAGTAGACTTCACGGTTCCCTCTGTTTTATAAAAATGCTTTAAAATATGACGTGTCATATCTTTTGTTGTTGTTTTACCACATGTTCCAGTGACAGCGATAACGGGGATATCAAATTGATTACGATAAAAATCAATAAAGTCATAATATGACTCTTTTATTTTATTAACTTTGATAATTGTACAGTTATTACCGAATGGACAGTGACCAATAGGCCGATCTGTAACAATTGCACAAGGTAAGTATTTTTTGATAAATCTCCAGTCAAAAGTTCTAGGATTGAGTAAGAAAAGAAGGGTATTACTAGATTCTACTTGTTTTGCTTGTGTCACAACGGAAGAAATCATGAGATTATCATTTCCTTTAACAAGAGAACCGTGAATCACCTTTCTAATCGTACCTATTGAAAGTTTTTTCATAATAATATCTCCTTATGATTTAGGGTGGGTCTCCCTTATGATTTGAATTTCATAGTTCCCGATGTTAAGTTAAGTGACAATCTTGCTATAAGTATTATAAGGAATAAAAATATGATGTATTTAATAGTAGAACTTTATCATAATGAATTGAACTTAATTAAGAAGGGAACAACTATCCTTATCGGTTATTGAGGTGAGATTTATGTTGTTTAGCTAAATAAATCGTATACTGAATCATTGTGCGCTCAGCACCTACTTTTCCAAATAATGCATGAGGAAGTCCAGGGCGCCAATTTACTTCATAAATCCAAAAATGTTTATTTTGATCAATACCAATATCAATACCAAGCTCATCTAAAGTTTCAGAATGAACTTGTTGTTGAATCTCATCCATGTGCCGTGCCAAATCCAATGCAAATCTTTCAAGGCGTTTTTTCATGGCACTGTATTCTTTTGGGTATTGTTGGCGTAAAAATTTTTCAATTGGAACCCGAGATCCTCCGCTACTTAAATTAGTAACGAACGAATTATTACGAGCTACACGGGCATAAATTAAGGCAACTTTCCACTCACCATTACCATCTTTTTGCACATGCAGTCTTAAGTCAAAAGGGACACCATATCGTGTCTTAGAATTAATACAGGGCTGTATTAAATGTTTTTTACCTCTGATACGTTGTTTCACAAATCTCATCAATTGTGCTTCATTATATATAAATTTCTGATGATCTACTTTTACACTATATCCTTTAGGTAATTTATCAATAAAAGTCACACCAATCCCTTTATGACCATCATTCGGTTTAAATACAATTTTTTTATATTTATTTAAAGCGTTTAAAACATCTTTAGGTGAGTAAACCGTAATAGAAGGAATTAAATACTCTGAAAAAGTTTTCGCTTCTTTTAAGCGATAATAAACTGTCATTTTTGATCCAATGGAATGGCTTGTAAAAGGAATTTCTTGTTTTAAGACATCAATTTTATCTTGGGAATGAGCCATTTTACCTGGATTTCCGTGGTTGAATATAACATCTGGAAAACGGCGTTCAACTTTTTTCCACTGATTTTTAACTAAGATATATCCATTGATTTTTCGATTTGCAATATCGATCCCTTTTGGTGAAAAAAATAAAAATTCTGCATTTTCTTTTTGGGCAGCGACTGCAAAGTAATAAGCCTGCTTCACCGTTCTTGGATTTTTGCGATGGCTTAAATATCCAATTAATATCATATTTTTCTCTCCTTAGGATAGATAAAAACACTACCCCAATGCTATCATATGCGAATTGAGAGCGAACGGATAATTTTTTCCAAAATAAAAACTCCAATAGGGTTGGAGTTTTAAATAGGAAATTTAAAGAGCTAACGTCTTGGTTTTCGATTTGAATTTCGACTAAGATTTCGAGTATTAGTTCGATTGACATTACGATTTGTATAAGGCATTAAGACGAATTTTATTTTTGAAGCAGCATATTTAGCATTTTTTTTGGCTTCATTTTCAGTTTTTCCAATCGCTACAACATAAGCATAACGATTTCCCATTGATTCTGGGGGGGTTAAGAGTGTACCTTTTCTAGGTTTAATATAAACTGATTTAACATTAGGGGATGTAAGTGCAGCTTGTTTTCCTAAGACTCGCTCTAAGATTCCTTTTTGTTTGACAATAATATATTGTGCAAATGCATTTTTTTTGTGTTTAGGTTCTAAATCAGGTTCTTTACCAAGTGCTAGTTTTAACGTTTCTTTTACAAGATTTATACCCAATCCAATTTCAAGAAACTCATTCATTCCACTACCAGAAATTCTAGGATTTGTTTCAACTAGCTTCCATTGTTTATTAACGAGGCGCATTTCAAGATGACAGGAACCATTTTCAAGCCCGTGAAGTTCAATGATATCTTTTACAGCAACTTTAAGAGATTCATAGAATTTTGGATTTGGATCAATCACTAGATTATACCCCGTGATGATATAACGATTGTAAAATGTAATCTCTTGCTCGATAATCGCGACAATATGAACGCTTTTTTTAATAACCATACATTCAACTAAATATTGAGGGCCATCAAGGTATTCCTCAAGAAGTAGAGGCTCTTGTGGATATTTTTTAGTGAGTCTTTTTCGATAAGTGTTAAACTCATCCATCGATGTAATTTTAAAAACATCTTTAGATCCTGCTGAAGACGGAGATTTTAACATGAATGGAATTAAGTCTTTAACTTCACGCTTACTAAAACTTTCATTTGGATTTAGTTTAATAAAACGTGGGCTATAAGGAGAATTTTTAACCGCATTTCGTGATAATAACTTATCTTCCATATTCATAATTCCAGCTGTTGTGAATTGACTAAGACCAAATTCTTCTGCTAATTGAGCTGCTACATAACAATATTGATCAATAAAGCTAATGATACATTTAATTTCAAATTTACCTGTTTTTTGTAAGTTACTTATGACGTTACGAACTTCATCCATGTTTTTAAAATTGACTCGTTTCACTAATTTTATTTCAGGGTATTCTGAACGATTTGTAAATCCGGATTTATCAGTTAATAAAATTGTAAAGTATCCCATTTTATCTGCGGCTTTAATAGCTTCACGACTAGAGCCGTTTTTGTTACTATTTATAAATATAATGGTTTTCATTACCTATTACTTCCTTTTGTAAACAATAATTTAATAGCTTTGACGATGATTTCATTTGAGTAGTTCAGCTTTATCCAAGTGTGTATGTGGGAAGTCTTTTATAAATGGAATGATAGGAAATAAGACTAGGAACTTTAGGTATTAGAAATACTTTTGATGTCATATTACTAAGTTTCTTATCCTAATCTTCTGATGTAGCATTCTTTTGCTAATCTTACGTTCATTCACACATCATTTTTTACATAAGCTTGCGGCATAACGAATAGTGTTAGTTTCGATTCCATACTTTCCATAGAAGGAGTGTGGAGTGCCAGGAAGCCAGTTGACTTCATATATCCAGATATTGTTGTGTTCATCAATTCCGATATCAATTCCGAGTTCGTCAAATTTATGAAGATGAGATTTTTCCTGTAAATCATCTAAGTGATTGGCAAGCTTTATGGCGAAGATTTCAAGTTTTTTCTTCATTTCTTCTCGATGACGTGGATTGTGTTCTTTTAAATAGTCATCTAAGACGGCGACTTTTGCTCCTTGATGAACATTTGTAATTAAGCTTCTTGTTGTAGAACTTCGTGCATAAATGACTGATATAATCCACTTTTTATTTCCATCTTTGTGCACATGTAGTCTAAAGTCCGTTGGTTCACCATCACTATTTTTAGAGTTAATATAGCGTTGTACAAGATAGTTTGTATGAAGGATTCTTTTTGACACAAATTCATTTAATTGAGATAGGGTATAGATATGATCTACCCCTTCAAATTGAACTAAGAACTTTTGTCCTTTTCGTTCAATAAAGGTTACACCTTCACCTTGATGACCACCAACCGGTTTAAAGACAATTTTTCCATTCTTTTGTATAAACTTCAACAGTTCTTGGGTTGAAGAAACTGTTTGAGTTGGAATTAAGTAACGTGAAAAAACTTTTGCCTTTTTTAAACGCTTATATACCGCCATTTTATTTCCTACTGGATAACTTGTAAATGGAATTTCTTTTCTTAATCGGTTAACGATCTGTTTTGAACGATTAAGCTTTGCAGGACTCCCTGCATTGAAAATGACATCAGGAAATCGTTTAGTTGCACGTTTCCAAATTCCGTCTTTATACACATAGCCATTAATGACTTTATTTTTAAAATCCACCCCTTTAGGTGAAAAATAAATAAAATCTACCCCTTCTTCTTTAGCGGCAAGGGCATAAAAAGAAGTTCTTTCAATGGAAGTGGGCATTTTACGATGATGTAACATTCCAATCAAGATCATTTTTTATCACTCTTCTTTAAAATAGGGTAGGATAAATAGCATCCCAATTTTATAATATGCGGGACTTCGATATTAGGGTAGAGAAAAATAACATAAAAGAAAGCTTAAAGTACAAAAAATCCCTCTACTAGTGCTAATAGTAGAGGGATGTATGTAATAGGGATTGACATGTTAGGTAAACAATGATGTTTTTTATTTTAAACTTGCGGCTGCGCTTGCACCGGCAATACGACCAGTTCCATAAGCATATCCTAAAGTTCCACCTTCAAAGAAGACATAGCTGTTTCCATATGCTCCATTTGTTTCTGATCCAGCAGCATATAATCCTTTAATTGCTTTTCCGTTAGGATCTAATACTTCAGCATTATCGTTAATATCAATTCCACCTAAAGTTCCTAAGAAGACTGAAGGAGTTGTTTTAACAGCATATAAAGTTCCTTCTAATTTATCTAAATATTTAGATGATTTAAAGTGATCAGTATCTTCACCAGTTTCACATAATTCATTGTAACGTGCGATAGTATCAACTAAGTGAGCCATTCCTAATTTTTCTGCTAATTCTTCAGGACTGTTTGCAGTAATAATACTTCCTGCTTCAATTAACGCTTCAATATCAGGCATGATATCCGTTGGTGTATGAGCTTTTTTAGCAGCGTCGGCTGTGTTAACTTCGTGTCCAACTTCAATAAATACTGTTGGATTAGTTGCTAATTCACCAGTATAAACATCAGTTAAACCAGCAGCTCCTTTTTCTTTAACGATATCGATCATCGTTTGATCGAAGATTTCATAAGCTGTCATTTGAGGTAATGATTTAATAACATTTGATGTTTTAATTGGTTCGAAAATAAATGATTCTTCATTCATGAAACGATTTCCATCAACATCAACAAATAAGAATGGATTAATTAAAGCAGAGTTTAGTGCAGATCCCCAAGATGATCCACCGCGGTTAACTCCATAATGCATTGTAATAGCATCTTCATAACTTGCTGCAGCCCCAGCAGAGATGGCCATTTCGATACCTGTTCCGATATTTGTTGCAACGCGACCTTTTCCTACGCCTTCACCAAAATATTTAGTTACTAATTCTTCGTTTCCAGCAAATCCACCTGTTGCTAAAATGACGGCATCAGCATTAATTGTTAAGATTCCACCGTCTTCTTTCTCAGCTTGAATTCCTTTAATTTCACCATTTTCAATCATTAAATCTGTTGCTTTAGTTGAATATAGAACTTCTCCACCTAGTGCTACAATTTGTTCATGTAATGTTGTAATAGCAACAGTTCCTCCATCTACATATCCATGGATAGTTGAATTAGGATGCGTATACTTATGCTCTTCATATCCACCAGTTGAAGGATGAGCTAAGATTAAATTCACCCCATTTTCGATTAACCAGTCAACAGTGCGTCCAGAGTTTTGAATTACTTTAGATAATAATCCACCATTTGCAGTATAGTTACTTGTATCAACGAATTGATCATAGAACCATTTACCATCTACTGTTTTACCTTGTTCTTGTTGTTGAGTTGAATCTGTTCCAAATAATCCACCAGCCATTGTTCCTTGACCAGCAGGAGATGCCGTCATTTCAACTAATGTTACTTTTGCTCCATCTTGAACAGCTTGTAAGGCAGCAGCCGAACCTGAAGCACCTCCCCCAACAACAACGATTTCAGTTGTGATTTCTTCGTCGATTCCAACTTTAGCAATTTCAGTTTTAAAATCTTCAATATTAGCGCCTGCTTCTGTTAAACATGTTTCAATAGCTGTTAATAACGCACTTGAACTATTTGTTGCACCTGTTACCGTATCAACGGCAATTGTTTGGTTTGCTACGACTTCTTCAATTAAAGATTCTAAAGCTTTATCTCCAAGTCCTGCCGTTTCTGTTGATTCTAAAATTTTAATACTTTCAATTTTTGTTTCACTTAAGACAACTTCGACTGTAATGGTTCCGTTGTTTCCAGTCCCCGTTGCGGTATAAGTTCCAGCTTTAAGTGTTCCTTTTGATTGCGTTGATTCAGATACTGAATCAGATGATGTTGATGCTTCATTAGCAGAACATCCAGTTGTAAGTAATGCCATGACTAAAAAAGCAGCGGCAGCACGTTTAGAAAAATGATTCATGATGATAACCTCCCCAAATAAACTTTGTGTTTTATTTAACAATCTCAGTTTAAGGGTGAGGGTAAGTGGCAAGTCAACAGGATTTGTGAAAAAATTAATATAAAAAATCTACTTTTTTTATTCATTTTCTAATTAATTTACATATTTGGAATAGACACAGATTCTCAAATCAGCATAAAAAAAAACTAACCCGAGTGTAGGACACAGGTTAGTCGATTGGAATATATATTTTAAAATATTGATACAGAATCTCATCCTCGCAAGTCGATTTTAATAAGATAGCGATGATATCCCCACTACAATGAAACGGATACGCAGTGAAGATTTCCTTAATCGCATGAATTAGAACTTTGTTTTCAGTATACGGGATCTTAACTTTTAAATAAGTTGTAAAAACACGACAAGAATCTATACGAATAAATCGTTCATCAACTGCTAACTGTAAAAAATCTAGTGCAGTTTGTGAAATCCCCAAACACCAGTGATAACTAAAATCCTCCGTCTTTAAATTAGACTTTGGAATATATAATAACGACTCTGTAATTGGGGCATGATCAATTAAATTAATTTCTCCGATTAAACTATGGTGTTCTTCAATTAATCTTTTATTATCACTCTGGATTAAAATATATCGAGTTGGCATCATTTCAATGAACCATTGATTTAATCTTTCATCACATTCTACACTCGAATCATATAAATCTATCGCCAACTTTTGTTGTAATTTTAAATTTTCAATTTCAACTTGAAGAGAGTCAATATGCTTTGATAGCATCTCATTTAGTTTTGTATTATCAATTCCTTTAACTAAGTCAGAAGTATCCTTAATCGAAAAACCTATATTACGAAATTTTTTAGATTGAATCAATCTTCCAAACTGCCCAAAATCATAATAACGATAATTAGTTTCATGGTCTTTCGTTGGAATAATTAAATCAAATTTTTCATAATGCTTTAATAAATGAGGAGACACTCCCATTGTCTTAGTTAATTGTCCAATCTTATAATTCTCCATAACTTCCCCTTAAAAAATATTTGTCAAATGATATGCACTTCATTTTATCAAAAGATAAGAGGAATTGCTATAAAACCTATCTTTTAATCGATATTTCCAAGGGAATCTTGTTCATAACGATCTAAAAATAAATTCGTATTAATCAGATTTAACTGTTTATTCAGTGCAAAAATTAATAAAGAATCACGACGATTCTTAGCGTACAACTTATTAAATCCGCCAAGAGTCAAAGCTTTATTAGTCTCCTCAAGGGAAAAACCACCGCTAATACATAATTTTAAAATGGTATCGCGACTAGGAGATTTAGTTCCATTAAAAATCTGATATGCATAAGAACGTGAAATATCAGCTTGTTCAATCCACAAGCCTTTCTTTAAGTTTTTGTTTGAACGAATTTCCTCAAGATAATTGATAAACGTTAATGTGTTTTTGGGTAATTGAAGTTTTAAGTAGTCATCTAACATTTTCTCATCTTCAATAAAGTTTAATATTGTATCAAGCTCTGTCGTTTTTTTATCGCTCATATTCACACCTCAAATCACAAATTATATATTTACAGAAATAGTTTGATCGTTCCTAGGTCCTAGAAATTTAATTTAGTCAAAAGTTTTTACGCTGTTAAAAACTTACTTGGACTTGTATAGTATAATAGTATAATGAGTTAAACTTTAAATCAATGTTAAGGGGATTATATGGATCAACTAGAACAAGAATATCAAATTTCATTATATGAAACATTAGTTGAATTAAATCATTCACCTAAAAGTGACGTTTTACTTGTTCAAAATTCGTTAACAAGTAAAATTTATATTAAGAAAATTCTGAAAAATTATAATCTAGATGTTTATCGAAAATTACAACATATTAAAAATCGACATCTTCCAAAAATAGAAGAGATATTTGAATGTGAAGATTGTTTAATTGTTATCGAGGAATTTATCAACGGACGAACCTTACAAGAATATATGAATGAGCCGTTAGATGAAAGTTTTACGATTAAATGTGGAATTCGCTTATGTGAAGTACTAGAAGTACTACACAATCAAAAACCCCCAATTATCCACCGCGATATTAAACCATCCAATGTCATGATTAGTGCAGACGGAGTTTTGAAACTGATTGATTTTGATGTATCGCGTGTTTACCAAAATAATCGCCAGCTCGATACACACATTTTAGGAACTAAAGGTTACGCTTCACCTGAGCAATTTGGATTTGAACAAACGGATGCACGCAGTGATATTTACTCGATTGGTGTGTTACTAAATGTATTAACAACTGGTGATATGTATCAAAAAAATCGATCTAAGATTGGGAGAATCATCGATAAATGTACGAAACTCTCACCGAATGATCGATATCAAAATGTGCATGAATTAAAGTCAGACTTATCCAAACTGATTCATAGGCCAATAGAACTAAAAGAATCATTAATTAGGCAACAAGTTAACCTATATTTATCTTGTTTAGACTTTTTAAACATTCTTCCTAACAAGGAACCTAAAAATCTTGTTTTAAAAGAAATTAGACAAATTCCAGGATACCGACGTGGAAATCTACTATTTGTCATTATTGCGACGCTTTGGTATCTGTTTTTAATATTTGGGGGAACTCAAGGTACTTCAATCATTACTTGGATTGAAAATGTATCACTCGTTATCTGTTTAATTAGTATGACGTTACTCAACAGTAATTATAAACAGCTTCAACAGAGACTTCCGGGTATAAAAGATAATTTATTGACTGGATTAATGGTTTATAATTTTATTATATTCATGATTTGGGGATTACTTAATGATTTTTTGAAACGCTAATTTTTTATATTAAACCAAAAGGGTCTGCTCCTAGCAGACCCTTTTGGTTTAGGTTATTTGTATAATCAATAGGTGTCATTTCAATCGATACTGATCTAATTAAGTTATATATCATCGCATAGAGAAGTAAAAAAACGAAGGAGGACCTGAATAATGGGAAAAATGATTAAATGTAAAACGTGTTCTAAAGAAATAGCATCTAAGGCTAAAGTATGTCCAGAATGTGGGGCGAAAAATAAAAAATCATTTTATAAAAAATGGTGGTTTTGGTTGATTATTTTATTTGTCATGATTGGAGCTTTCGGTGGGGAAGATTCATCAAATCATTCAGAATCAAATCAAACTATTGAACAAGAAGTGGATCAAGTAAATAAAGTAGAAGAGACTACTCAAAAAACAGAAAATACTACTCAAGTAGAGGAAAAAGTGGAAGAAAATATTCCAACAGAATACAAATCAGCCCTAAAAAAGGCAACAACATACAGCGATATCATGAATATGTCTAAGGCAGGAGTATACGATCAACTAACATCGGAATATGGAGAGAAATTTTCACCAGAAGCTGCCCAATATGCCATTGATAATGTGCAAGTTGATTGGAAAGAAAATGCATTAAAAAAAGCAACAACGTATAGCAATACCATGAATATGTCTAAAGCTGGTGTTTATGATCAATTAACATCAGAATACGGGGAGAAGTTTACAGCAGAAGAAGCACAGTACGCGGTGGATAATGTAAAAGCGGATTGGGAGGAAAATGCGTTAAAAAAAGCAGAAACTTATCAAAAAATGATGTCTATGTCTCCGAGCGCTATTTATGATCAATTAACATCAGAATATGGAGAGAAGTTTACAGCGGAGGAAGCACAATACGCAATTGATCATCTTCAATAACTCATAAATTTCTAGGAGCGTTTGACGCTCCTTTTTTTTGCTCTTTATTAATGAAAATATTATTTATCAAATTAATAGTTTGTCTGCCTGTAGCAGACCAATTTTAATTTGATTCTAGTTATAATAAAAGAGTGGTTCATATTCTAATTGCCTTTAAAAGTGTTTGGTGTGTAGTTGAAATGATTTTGTGGGGAAATCATTAATTAGTAGTTGTTATGTTATTTAAATTTCATTTGAGAGTCTATCTTATAGTTGTAAGGTAGGCTTTTTTTGTCGTTTATAAACAATAAAGGATGCAAGCCTTCAGATAATCTTGTAAAATGAATGAGAAAGTGAACGTTTAAAAAGAAAAGTTAGGAGGAGATTTTTTGTTACAGACAGTCCTCGCAGGTATCAAACCCATTAATCAAGAAACAAAGAAGTTAGCTAAAAAAAGAGTTGATTCATTAGCAAAGCCCCTAGGGAGTCTAGGTGAATTAGAACATCTTTCAATTCAAATCGCCGGAATTACAGGACGTGTTGTAAATAAGATTGAAAAAAAGTGTATTATCATAATGGCGGCTGATAATGGAGTGGTTGAAGAAGGCGTAGCATCAGCTCCACAACTTGTAACATTGGCTCAGACTAAAAATTTTATTAAAGGTAAAACAGGCGTTGCAGTTTTGGCAGCTCAAAATAAAGCTGATTTAATGGTGATTGATATTGGGATTAATTCTGACGAAATTATTCCAGGAGTCATTCATAAAAAACTTGCGAAAGGAACGCAAAATATTTATAAAGGGCCCGCAATGTCTCATGAAATGGCGGTTCAAGGGATTGAAGTTGGAATTGAAGCAGTTAAAAAAGCTAGAGAAAAGGGGTACCAATTACTCGGCGTGGGTGAAATGGGGATTGGAAATACCACAACCTCAGCTGCTGTCTTAAAAGGATTAACGGGGATTTCTGTGGATAAGCTTGTTGGAAAAGGTGGCGGAATTACGAAAGCTGCCTATGAGAAAAAAAAGCACGTCGTAAAACGAGCAGTTGAGTTAAATCAAGTAAATCCACAAGATCCAATTGATGTGATTGCTAAAGTCGGTGGATTTGATATTGCAGGAATGGTCGGTGTCTTTTTAGGTGCGGCTTATTACCAAATCCCCGTTGTCATTGATGGCTTTATTTCAGTTGTAGCAGCATTAGTGGCAACTAAATTAAATAAAGATGTAAAAGATTATTGCATTCCATCGCACAAATCAGAAGAAATCGGCTATAACATAGCGATTGAACAATTAGGATTGACACCTATGCTAAACCTTAGCATGCGTTTAGGGGAGGGGAGTGGTTGTCCCATTGCGTTTTCGGTGATTGAATTTGCAATGGCTATGATGAATAACATGGCAACATTTGATGAAGCGCATATTGATGATGATTATTTAGATGAAGTGCGGAATGAAGAAAGTTATAAAGTTTAAGGAGGCCGACTATGAAAATCGGATTAATTCATATTTATTGTGGGGATGGTAAAGGAAAGACAAGTGCTGCAATGGGACTTGGACTTAGAGCTGTTGGTCATGGGAAAAAAGTATTGTTAACACAATTTTTAAAAAGTAATAAAACAGGAGAATTAAAATCGATTGAGAAATTATCAGAATTTTTTCATGTTGTAAAAGGTGAGCCAGCTAAAAAATTTGTTTGGAATATGACAGAAGAAGAAAAAGCAATCGTAAAAATAGAACATACTAATCGTTTTAAAGCAGTCACCAAAAAGGCAGTCGAAGAAGACTATGATGTTCTCATTTTAGATGAATTGATTGCGACGGTTAATTTAGACTTTGTTCCTGTGCATTTGGTCGTTGATTTTTTAAAGAATAAGCCAACATCATTAGAAGTTGTCATGACAGGGCGTAATCCTAAAGTTGAATTAGTTGAACTTGCTCATTATGTATCTGAAATAAAGGCTGTGAAGCATCCGTTTACAGAAGGGATTCCCGCACGAGTAGGAATTGAAATATGATCATCCTTGTAGTAGGTGGAGCTAAAAGTGGAAAATCTGATTATGCTGAAAAAATAGCACAAATGCTACATGAAGGCGGAAATCTATATTATATTGCAACGATGAATCCTCATGATGAGGAAGATCAACAACGAATCAAAATTCATCAACAAAAGCGTGAAGGTCGCGCTTTTCAAACACTAGAAGCAAAGCGACAGCTTCATAAAATAATCGATACGATTAATCCACAGGATACTATCTTACTCGATAGCTTAACCTCGTGGATGACAAATGAAATGTTTGTAATGGCTGAGTTTTATCCAAATGTGAGTGTACAAATGCTAGAAGTCGTAAAAAAGATAAACACAAAACACCTTGTCATTGTGTCAGATTATTTGTTTAGTGATGCTATTCATTATGATGCGTACACCGAGACATTTCGGCGCGAACTAGGCTATGTAAACTGTGAAATCGCAAAATTGGCTGACGTTGTCATCGAGTGTGTTTACGGAAATACGATTGTCCACAAGGGAAAGGAGGCGCTTCATGAAAAGCTTATATTACGCACTTAATATGGCCATCAGTATGTTCACGATTATTCCACTACCGAAATATGAATGGGATGAATCATCGGCACGTCATATGATGAAACTTTATCCTTTCATCGGACTCATCATCGGAGGACTTTGGTACGTGGCGGCTTTGTTGTTAACCGCTCTTCAAGTCACGGAAACTTTAACCGCCTCTATCTTACTTGCCATTCCATTTTTACTGACAGGATTTTTACATCTAGATGGGTTCATGGATGTATGTGATGCCTTATTATCAAGACGTTCCCAAGAAGAAAAAATTCGAATATTAAAAGACTCTCGGGTCGGTGCCTTTGCTGTTATTTCTTTAGTCTTATTATTAATTTGTCAGTTTTCAGCACTTCAGACACTTCTAACACATCAACAATCCTTTCTGTTTTTCATTCTCATTCCGATTATTTCAAGAAGTCTTGTTGGATACTTTTTAATTACAAAGGAGACGATTAGTGAAAGCTATCTAGGAAAATTATTTAAACAAGGAACTGGGCGCCTTGACCTTCTTATCTTAAGCCTAATCTACTTCATCACCTTTTTGGGGAGCTATCTACTCGTTGGAATATTAGGGATTGCCGTTCCCCTTTTCATGGGAATCGCTGCTTTGCTACTTGTACGTAACACCCAAAAACAACTCGGTGGATTTAACGGAGATGTCGCGGGCTATATATTAGTTCTTTGTGAATTTATCGGATTACTAACCTTAGGAGTGATAAGATGAAACTCATAATTGGTGGCGCCTATAACGGAAAATTAAATTACGTAAAAGAAACATTAAGAGTAGTGGATGAAGATATTTGTTATATTCAAGACACCCTTGATTTGTCAAAATCAGTTCTATACGGAATTCACCACTTTATTTATCACAACGCCTTAAATGGCATCTCATCATTACCATTTTTTGAAGAGCATCTCGACGACTTAAAAACTAAAGTCATCGTTTGCGATGAAATCTCATCAGGCATCGTTCCATTAAAAAAAGAAGAACGATTTTATAGAGAGGAAGTAGGGCGCATCCTGCAATTTTTAAGTCGTGAAAGTAATAGCATTATTCGGATTTTTTGTGGTATCGAGGTGGTCCTTAAAGATGAATAATATGATTTTATATGTCATCAGACATGGAAAAACAAAAAGTAATGAACAACGACTTTACTGTGGAAAAACAAACGATGTTTTAAGCGAAGCCGGCATCAAGGAAATCAAAGAGAAACAAAAATGTTACAACTATCCTGTTTGTGCTAAAAACTTTACAAGTGGTGCAATTCGTGCGAATCAAACCTTTGAACTCCTTTATCCCCAAACCTTTTATGAGGTGCGTCCATTATTTTGGGAATATGATTTCGGTGAGTTTGAAGGAAAGTCGTATGACATGTTGAAAGATGATGCGCGCTATATCGAATGGATCATGGATGAAGAGGGAGCAGTTTCGTGTCCACAAGGAGAGTCAAAACAAGATTTTTATAAACGAATTTCAAAAGGACTTGAATTACTTGTGGATGAGTTGTTAGAAAGTCATGAATCAGAGGCTTTGTTAGTCTGTCATGGCGGTGTGATTGGAACATTACTTCATTTGTTTTATGATCAACGTAAACATTTTTATGAGTATCAACCCCGTTGTGGTGGCGGTTATAAATTACGTCTTACAAAAGAGACAAGTATTAAAATAGAGATATTAGAGGAGTTTTAGCATGTGGTCTTTAATGATTGGATTCGTCCTTGATGTCATCATCGGCGACCCACATAATCCATATCACCCGGTTCGAATCATTGGAAGTTGGGCGATGAATTTGGAAAGTGTATTTCGAAAAATAGATTCAAATAACCTTAAATTAGCAGGAGCACTTGCGTGGCTTTGTATTATTGTTCCGACCTTTTTAATCACGTTAATCATCGTTAAAATAGCGTTCTTTATCCACCCGATGGTCGGGATTTTAGTAGAAGGTATTTTAATTTATTTCTGTCTTTCAGCTAAAGGGCTGAAAGTTGAAGGACTTAAAGTGATTAAAACGTTAGAGTCCGGTGATATTGAAAAAGCGCGTCATCAATTATCATATATTGTCGGACGTGACACGGCATCACTTGATGAAACTTCAATTGTTCGTGCAGTGATTGAAACAGTGGCAGAAAATATGTCAGATGGCATTATTGCTCCGATTTTATTTGCAGGACTTGGTGGTGCGCCGCTTGCGATGGCGTATAAAGCAGTCAATACGTGTGATTCGATGTTTGGTTATAAAAATGAGAAATACCTTGAATTTGGTTTTGTTTCAGCTAAAATGGATGATTTATTTAATTATATTCCAGCTAGATTAACGGGCTATTTGATTATCATTGCATCATTTATTTTAGGATTAGATTATAAACAAAGTTATCAGATTTATCAGCGTGATCGTTATAATCATACCAGTCCAAATAGCGCACATCCAGAAGCTGCAGTAGCAGGAGCCTTAGGAATTAAGCTAGGAGGAGCGAATTATTATTTCAGTAAACTGGTTGAAAAACCGACGATTGGCGACGAAACAAAAGCGATTGAAATGAAAGATTTATATCAAACGAATATGATTTTAACAACGGTGAGTTTTTTAGGATTAATTGTTGCCTTATTAATTGGAGGAGTGGTGAGATGAACTTAGGCCATGGTGGAAACATTGCACAGATTGCGAGATTACACGGAATTTTTGAAGATAGCATCATTGATTTCTCGGCAAATATTAATCCTCTTGGACTATGTCCGAATGTGTTAGAGGCCATGATTCAATCATTAGATAACATTGTTCATTATCCTGATATCACGTACTATGATTTAAAACGGGCTATTGCGAATTATGAAAATATAAAGGAAGAACAAATCATACTTGGAAATGGAGCAGCAGAAGTGATTTTTAATGTTGTTCGTGCACTTCAACCTAAAAAAGCATTGTTGTTTGCACCGACATTTTCAGAGTATGAAGATGCCCTAAAATCGATGGAGTGTCAGATAGAGCATTATATTTTAAAAGAAGATTTTAAGTTAGAAGATGGTTTTATAGACGCGATAAAGGAAGGGATTGATGTTTTATTTATTTGTAATCCAAATAATCCAACCGGTGTTTTAACACCGAAAGAATTCATCTTAAAAGTTTTAAAGAAAGCAGTCCAAACTAAGACAAAAGTCGTAGTGGATGAATCATTTTTAGATTTTGTTGAGAACAAAGAAGACTACTGTATGATAAGTGATGTGAATCAATTTAAACAGTTGATCGTAGTTAAATCACTGACGAAGTTTTTCGCCTTTCCAGGTATTCGGGTGGGATATGGTGTTTTAAGTGATCAACATCTGATTGAACAAATCAATAAAATCGCGGTACCGTGGGCGATTAATACGGTCGCTAATTTCGGAGCTCAGGTGGCGTTAACTCAAACAGAGTATATCTCTAAAACTCTGACCTATGTTAAAGAAGAAAATGAATTCCTATACACAGCTCTTGAAAAATTTGACTCATTGACAGTGTATCGTGGGGCGGTAAACTTCTTATTTTTCAAATGTAAAGTGTCATTGGATTTGAAACAGGAATTATTAAAGGATGGGATTTTAATTCGTAGCTGTGATAATTATGTAGGGTTATCAGCAGGGTTTTATCGGGTTGCAGTGCGCACACGAGCAGAAAATTTAGCGCTAATTAACGCGTTAGAGGGCATTTTGATATGAAAGAAGTGCTAATTATTTTAGATGGTTTGATGGAAGAGCAGCTTGACTTTAATCCGACATCCTGGTGTGATTTTTCGGTTTTGAATCGTGATCTGGATAGTTTAAATTGTATTTTTAATCTGCTTGGTTATTCGTCTAATCAGTTTGAGATTGGTGAACGTGCCTATTACGAAGCTCTTGCAAATGGGATTTCTCTTCAGGAAAATGAAGTTGTATTAAGATGTAATATTGTACGAGTTGAGGATGGAAAATTAGTAGACTTTACTGGTGGAAGATTGCCGTCAAACATTGAAAGTATCCTTCAAGAAATTCACGTACCGGATGGAACGTTGTATGCGGGTGACACGTATAAAAATTTATTGCTTCTAAAAAATTTTTCCTCAGATATTAAGTTATACCCGCCACATTTTCATGTAGGTGAAGACCTTGATACTTTAATACCAAAGGATTGGCGACTTCAAAAACTGATGAAGGACTCTAAAGCTGTTTTTAATCAACACGGATTAAACGGTTGCATGCTATGGCCTTGGGGATTATCTACGGTGGTTCATCTTCCATCTTTTTATGATCGATATCAAAAAGTTGGAGCAGTGGTAAGTGGGATTGATTTAGTAGCGGGAATGGGATTAGCGCTTGGTATGAAATCAATTAAACCAAGCCTAGCAACAGGTTATGAAAATACAGATTTAGTTCAAAAGCTTGAAGTAGCCCTTTCTTTAATTCAAGAAGTGGATGTTTTAATTGTGCATATTAATGGACTTGATGAATTAGCTCATCAAAAAGATTTTGCGGGTAAGTTAGCCTTCTTAGAAAAAATAAATACCCAATTCATTTTACCGTTAGTCAATCAACTCAGTGATACAATGATTTATATAACATGTGATCATCGTACCGATTCTAAAACTGGGAAACATGAGGTAGGGAAGGTGCCGATGTGGGAAATAGTTTTAGAAAAATAAAAAAGACTGCTTTTCGTGGCAAGGAAAAGCAGTCTTTTTTTGATTAAAACATGGCAGTGAAAGAATTCAAAAAGGAATTCATTTCGGTTTGTAAAAATTCAAAACGTAAACATAAGAAGCAACACACACACCCAAAGGAAAATAAAGTAATAAAACTAAAGGAGTTTGTAAGATTAAGCCGTACCCCAGTAACTTAATCTTCTCTACAATGTATGGGAATAGTATTAGATTTAGAACTAAAATAAACTCTTTTTTGAAATTAATTTAGATGTTATGATGAGAATTGAAATGAGGGATAGGATGAGTAAATGGTGGATGATGATTTTAATAAGTATGCTATTAACAGGATGCACATCACAAGCTATTAAGTTGGATGATGAGAAGTTTTTAGAGTGTGTCGACGGTGATACGGTAGATTTTTCAATGTTTTTTCCTACTGATTGGGATATAGTATGGATCTTTCATCCATATACACCACTTGAAAAAGTTGAGGAAACAATTGGAACTCGTTTTAAGCATGAGACAGCGATTGAGTATTCAGATACTATTCATTTAGTTATAGCTCTAAAAGATGACCATGTGGTGAGTTATGCTGAGATTAGCCGCTTAGTTTATGATTTCAATACGGCAGAAACGTTAAAAATAACGAAGGAAAACCAATTACAAATCAATTGAGAATAAAGATTGGGTATGATTCATAAAGTGTTAGGTAATTGGCTATCATTAGACAAATTTGACAAATAGAAGTGTAACGACTATACTTGATTAGTCATGGACTCATAGCAGGTGATATGATCTTAATAAGGAATGAAGTGAAATTCTTCAACTATCTCAGTAACCGTGAAGCGGACAATGTCTTAGTGAGCCACTGCATCAATTGATGTGGGAAGGGAAGACGGCGGATGATGCAAAGTCGGGAGACTTGCCTGATATGCGAGTGCTATTATCCCCTGAGGATGGGATAATGGGATACGTACGTGATTTTACTTAAGTCATTAGGTAAAAGAATTTAATGTAGTCATACCTTAATGTGGTATGTTTTTTTATGTTAATTTCATACGTATCATATGAACCTCAAAATTTTAAAACTTGGAGGAGAAGTATGAAAAAGTTTAAACAAATCGTGTCATCATCTTTAGTGGCATTTGTTACAATGATGTCATTAGCAGGGTGTCAAACAGAAGCACCCGAAAACAAAGAAACAACTGAACAAACACAAACGCCAGTTGAGCAAGCACAAAACTCAGATGCAACATCTTCAAAAATGGTAGACCGTGAAGGAAATGAATTTGAAGCGCCAGTTTCGATTGAGCGCATTTTATCAACTGCACCATCTAATACGGAAGTATTAATTGCACTAGAATTAGCTGATAACCTAGTTGGTGTGGATAAATATTCAACAGATATCGAAGGAATTCCAGCAGATGCTGAAGTCATCGATTTTAGAAACCCAGATTCAGAAGCAATTATTGAAATGCAACCTGATATTATTATTGCATCAGGACATAACAAAGTAGGAGATGAAGATCCTTACGCTTTATTAAAAGAAGCGGGAATTACAGTAGTATATATCCCAAGTAGTGATAGCATTGAAGGAATTTATGAGGATATTGCTTTTATTGCGGATGTAACAAATAAAGAAACAGAAGGACAAGAATTAATTGATGAAATGAAACAAGAAGTAGCTGCTATTAAAGCCGTTGGTGATACCATCACAGATAAAAAAACAGTGTACTTTGAAATTGGTTCATCATCAAAATTATATAGCTTTGGTCATTCAACATTTATTAATGAATTAATTGAAACAGTAGGCGCAACAAATATTTTAGCTGATGAAGAAGGATGGATTTCACCAAGTGAGGAAGCGGTTATTACAGCTAATCCAGATGTTATCTTGACAAATGAAACTTACTTAGATAATGCGACTCAATTAATTAAAGAACGTGCGGGATTTGAAACAATCACAGCGGTTGAAAATGATGCCATTTATTTAATCGATAAAAATGCCTCATCACGTGGTAGCCAAAACGTGATTAAAGCTTTAAAAGAAATTGCACAGGCTGTTTATCCTGAATACTATGCAAACTAATAAACGCAAACTTTTAATACTACTAGCGATTCCGTTAGTAGTATTAATTATATGTATCGGAACCATCATCGGAAGTTCGAACATTGACTTTCTTGATATCTTATCGATTATAGGGCATAAACTATTTAATCTCCCGCTACTCGAAAATATCCAAAATAAAGATGTCTCAATCATTTGGGTCATTCGATTACCACGCGTCTTACTCGCTTTTTTAGTCGGAGCCTCTCTCGCTGTTAGTGGAGCTGTCATTCAATCCATTCTAAAAAATCCACTTGCCTCACCTTACACACTCGGCGTCTCATCTGGAGCATCGCTTGGTGTTGGACTTTACATTATCCTAGGGTTTTCAATTCCATTGGTTG
This sequence comes from uncultured Turicibacter sp., assembly GCF_938044715.1. Classification (NCBI taxonomy): domain Bacteria; kingdom Bacillati; phylum Bacillota; class Erysipelotrichia; order Erysipelotrichales; family Turicibacteraceae; genus Turicibacter; species uncultured Turicibacter sp. The sequence goes on along the minus strand of NZ_CALIOS010000068.1, from coordinate 49,591 downwards.
GGAATATGGCCTTACCTGTTATCGGGTTTATTTGTGGGTTAGCCACTGTTTTTTCAGTTATTTTATTCGCGAACAAAGTAGATCGTGGGCTCTCAAATAATACAATGATACTTGCTGGAATGGTATTTTCATTATTTACAAATGCCATGCTCACAACCATAACTGCTTTAAATAGTGAGAATATTACTCAAATAACGATGTGGCAAATGGGCTCATTTGCGATGCGGGGATGGCCCTATGTGAGAGCTATTATCCCATTTTTTATCGTCGGTCTTTTTATCGTTTTAAAATATTGTAAAGAAATGGACGTTTTAAGTTTCGGAGAAGATCAAGCAAAAAGCGTCGGAGTTGAAACCAAAAAAGTTAAAACAAACCTCATTGTAGCAGTTGCAATTTTAACTGGAAGTGCGATTGCTTTAAGTGGGACGATTGGTTTTATCGATTTAATCACACCGCATGTCGTAAGGAAACTGGTCGGTTCAAATCATAAATGGGTCATTCCAATGTGTATCGTTTTTGGTGGATCTTTCATGGTGTTAACAGATTTAGTTGCTAGAACGATTATCTCCCCATCCGAACTTCCTGTTGGAGCTATTACCGCTTTAATTGGAGCCCCATTCTTTGCTTATCTATATTTCAGTAAGAGAAGTAGGTGAGTCAAATGTTAAAAATTAATCAACTCAATTGTGGATATGATGGAAAAATAGTTGTTAAAGACGTTAACCTACACATAAAAAAAGGTCAAACTCAATGTATTGTGGGGCCTAATGGTTGTGGAAAAACAACGATTTTAAAAGCAATTGCCAACCTTCTAGATTATGAAGGAGAAATTCTATTAGAAGGTCAGAATATTAAACACATCAAACGAAAGCATCTTGCTAAAAAGATTGCCTTCATGACGCAATCATCAGACCTTTATTTTCCTTATACCGTGTATGAAACCGTCTCACTAGGAAGATATGCTCATTCAACCGGACTGTTTTCCACACTATCAAAACGTGATAAAGAGATTGTGCTCGATTGTATTAAACGAGTCGGATTAGAAGCGGAAAAGGATAAACTCATCAATGAATTATCAGGTGGTCAATTGCAGCGCGTTTATTTAGCACGCGCATTTGCTCAAGAACCTGACATCATTTTACTTGATGAACCGACGAATCATTTAGATTTAAAATATCAGATTGAAATTTTGGACCATATTAATCAATGGACAAAGGAGCAGGGAAAAACTGTGATTGCCGTTTTGCATGACTTGAATTTAGTTCAAATGTTTAGTGAAGAGGTCATCATGATTAAGGACGGACAAGTCGTGGCATCTGGTCTTTCAAAAGATGTTTTAGATGAAGAAAGATTACTTGATGTTTACGGAATTAATATCAAAAACTTTATGTTAGAAGCGTTAGAGAAATGGAGATAAGGTTATGAAATTTGTTATGTCATATAGCTGTGGAAAAGACAGTACGCTATCATTATATCGTATGATTAAAGCAGGACATGAACCGTTAGCTTTATTAATTACAGTGGATAAAAAGGTATGTCGTAGTTGGTTTCACGGTGTTCCTAAGCATCTACTTGAAGAAGTATCAAAGTCATTAAATATTCCGCTTTTATTGGTTGAAAGTATTGGGGATAATTATAAAGAAACGTTTGAAGAAGCACTAGGTAAAGCCAAAGAACAGGGCGCCGAGGCTTGTGTTTTTGGAGATATTGATTTAGAAGCCCATCGTACTTGGTGTACGGATCGTTGTGAAGCAGTTGGACTTGAGGCAGTCTTTCCTTTATGGTTAGAAGATCGTGAAGCGTTAACGCATGAATTTATTGATTTAGGGTTTACAACGGTTTTAAAAAATGTGAAGTTAGAATGTTTAGGTGAAGAATTTTTAGGCAAGGTCTTAACGAAAGAATTAGTTGAGAAAATTAAAGCAACGGGGTCTGATGCATGTGGTGAAAATGGTGAGTATCATAGTTTTGTCTATGATGGGCCATTATTCTCTTATCCTGTTTCATTTGAAGTTGGCGAAAATATTTTAACCGAGACACACGGTTATTTAGATATTAAGTAGGTAAACAACATGAAGACAAAACGAATCATGTTACTTGGAACAGCCTCATCAGTTGGAAAAAGTACTCTAGCGGCAGCGTTTTGTCGCTATTTTAAAAAGCAAGGATATAGCGTTGCACCGTATAAAGCTCTGAATATTTCACTTAATTCTTATGTGACAAAAGATGGCGATGAAATTGGACGTGCTCAAGTGGTACAAGCCGAAAGTTGCGAAATCGAACCGGTTGCAGACATGAATCCAATTCTAATGAAACCGAGTGTGGGTTATAAAACACAAGTCATTGTTCGAGGTAAAGTTCACTGTACGATGGATGCCTATCAGTATCATGACTTAAATAAATATTTAAAGGAACAGGCGGCACTAGCCTACAAACAGTTAGCACAAAATCATGACCTAATCGTTTTAGAGGGATCAGGAAGTTGCGCTGAAATTAACTTAAAAGCAACAGATATTGCAAATTTTCATACGGCAAAGATGGCAGATGCGCCCGTTATTTTAGTTGCTGATATTGATAAAGGCGGCGTTTTTGCCTCAATTGTTGGAACGATTATGTTGCTTGAGGAAGACGAGCGAGCACGTGTTAAAGGAATTATCATCAATAAGTTTCGCGGTAAAGTCGAGTACTTTAAGGATGCGATGAAGCAAATTGAAGACCTGATTAACATCCCAGTACTTGGCGTCTTACCTTATTTTGAATTAGACATTGAAGAAGAAGACGGCGCAACGGACAGAGTTCAGACCAAAAGAGGGAGCGGTGTTGATATTGCGGTGATTCGACTTCCACACATGTCGAATTTTACAGATTTTAATGCTCTTAATCGATTGCCAGATGTCAGTGTCCGCTATGTCTTTAACCCAAGAGAATTAGAAGGGGCTCATTTAATTATCATTCCAGGAAGTAAAAATACGATTGATGATTTAATCTATTTAAAACAAAGTGGTTTTGCCAATGGAATTGAGTTTCAACGAACACAAGGAACCTTAGTTTTTGGAATTTGTGGTGGTTATCAAATGCTTGGCCAAATCGTTAAAGACCCAAAAGGTGTCGAAGGAAATCCGCGTGAGGAAGCGGGACTTGGCTTACTTGAAATGATCACTGAATTTAATCCGATAAAAACAACGAAACAAGTGTGTGGATTTGATTTAGATGGAAATCAAATCAATGGATATGAAATCCATAATGGCATGAGTTTCACAACGAATTCTGAAAACATCTGGATTAAAGATGAGAATGATGTCGTCCTTGGGATGAAAAATAAAGAAGGAAATGTCTTTGGAACCTACATTCATGGATTATTCGATGAAGGTGACTTTGCTCTTAAGTTAATCAATCAACTTAAACAAAAATTAAATCTAGAAATAAAAAATCAAATGAATTATAAAGATTATAAAATGTCACAGTACGATCAACTATGCGAGCTTTTAAAAGAGAATGTTGATATGGAATACATTGAAACCCTATTAAATTAAATCTATATTTTGAAGGATAGTTAATATCTATGGATTTGTTTTTTTAGAGTGAATTAACCAATTCAAGTCGAATAATATAAAGTCCAATTTAAAATAGAGCTTAATGAAAATACCTAAATGAAATGATAAATAGAGTTTTAATATTTATCCTCTGTCATTTAGGTGTTTTTTTATTTATGAAGCGATAAGAAATTGTTCAATGAGCTGATATTCAGGATTCATATTTTTTGAAAGTATCTTAACATAATATTTTCAAATAGATACACACTATAATTAGGAACCATCAGCTTAAAAATAGGTGTTTTGATGAGTTCAAAATTAATGTTTTATTTTAATAGAAAGATGGGATTGAAAAATATGTGTACAGGACTTAGCTTAGTTACAAAAGATAATAAGCATTTATTTGGACGAAATTTAGATGTACCCGCTACATATGGACAAGCTGTTCATATTGTTCCAAGAAATTATGATTGGTTCAATATTGTGAGTGATGAAACATATACGTCAAAGTATGCTTGTATTGGGATGGGAATTGTTGTGGATCGTCTTCCCCTTCTTTTTGATGCAGTTAATGAAAAAGGATTAGCAGGTGCCGGGTTAAATTTTACGCATTTTGCTAAGTTTAACGAAAAAGCTGTTGATGGAAAAACGAATATTTCAGGTTCAACTTTCTTATACTGGGCATTAAGTAATTTCTCAAATTTAGATGAATTAAAAGAAGCCTTAAAACAGTTAATTATTACGAATATTCCAGTTAAAGAAGGGCTTCCTGTTGCAGGACTTCACTGGATGTTTACAGATTTAAGTGGAAAAAGTATTGTCATTGAGTACATGGAAGATGGAATGCACGTATACGACAATCCAGTAGGAGCCTTAACAAATGATCCAACTTTCCCTTGGCATTTAACAAATCTATGCCAATATGTAACATTAGATACAAAAACTCCAGCACCAAAACAATTTGGAGAATATGTTGCTAAACCATTTGGTCATGGGCTTAATATGTGTGGAATCCCAGGAGATGCTTCTCCAGCTGCACGATTTGTTCGAACAGTCTATTTCCGTGATACAGTTGTCGAAGCAGATGATGAAGTCAGTGGTGTTTCAGCATTCTTCCAAGTGCTAACAGGTGTTACCGTCATAAAAGGAAGCGAAATTGATCAAAATGGAGATATGAATTACACCGTCTATAAATCTTGTATGTGCCAAGAATCAGGAACATACTACTACACAGATTATAAAAACCGTCGTATTAGTGCCGTTTGCTTATCAAAAGCCGACCTAGATGGAAAAGAAATCATCAGTTTTGAATATCAAGGTAAACAAGATATTTTATTCCAAAACTAAATCAGATAAATAAAAAAAATCATCTCATATTCTAGTTCATATGAGATGATTTTTTTTATTCATAAGGATTATAGGCGAAAAAATTAAAAAGATAATAGAGTTAATCTTCTGAGCTTTACTTTAATCTCCAAAAGATTTTTTATTTAATGTGCTATAATATCTCAATATTAGATGCTTAGCAGTGGGAGGGGAAAAATAGAGTGAAGAAAGTGAATTATCACACGCATACGAAAAGGTGCAAGCATGCGGGGGGAAGTGACGAGGAATATATAGAAAGTGCCATTAAATCTGGTTTTCAAGAATTAGGATTCGCAGATCACACACCATGGCCATTTGATTCAAGCTACACATCAAGTATGCGAATGGATATAGAACAACTTGATGATTATGTGAATCATCTGCAAATCTTAAAACAAAAATATGTCAATCAAATTAGTATCAAAATTGGGTTAGAGTGTGAATATTTTGAGGAATATATTCCATGGCTTAGGCATATAATTGAGGAATATAAAGTCGATTATGTGATTTTTGGTAATCATTTTTCATCGAACGAACAGAAGAATGTCGGATATGGAAAAATGAAAACTGATGAAACAGCATTAGAGCTGTATTTAGACACCGCGATTAAAGCTATTGAATTGAAACTCTTTGCTTACTTTGCACATCCTGATATCTTCATCAGAGGCTATGGAAAATTTGATGACGTTTGCGAACGGATTTCACGTCAGATTTGTGAGAAAGCGAAAGAATATGACTTAATTTTAGAATTTAATATTTCAAATTACATCTGTGAACCTGATTCAAAACATTATTTATATCCATGTCTTGATTTCTGGAAAATTGTAAGTGAGCTTGGATGTCGATGTATTATAGGGTACGATGCGCATCAACCACAGGTGTTAGAGCAACAGAATGGTTACTTGAAAGCGATAGCCGAACTTGAAAAAATAGGCATTGAAATCGTAGATGTTATCCCATTTTTGAATCATCTATGACTCTGAAAAGAAGTTATTTCCACAAAACAGTAAGCGCTTTAAAAGTAAGGGTATAAGATGTATAATAAAGATATAGAGTTTCGACGTATTTCAACAACTGGGGAGGGGATTATATGAATACTCAGATGATGATTGAGATTGTTATTCGCACTATTTTATCAATGATCATTGGTGGTTTGATTGGGTGGGAGCGTGAAAGTACGCATCGGCCAGCTGGACTGCGCACCCATATGTTAGTTGCTGTTGGAGCCTGTGTGATTATGCAACTTGGAATATTTACGGCAACACAGTATGGAAACTTAGATCCAACTCGCCTTGGCGCACAAGTTATTTCTGGGATTGGATTTCTAGGTGCCGGTACGATTATGAAAGAGGGAGCTTCAGTCAAAGGATTAACAACGGCTGCTAGTCTTTGGGCGGTAGCATGTTTAGGTCTTGCTGTTGGATGTGGAGCCTACTTTATTGCAATTGTTGGATTTGTTGCGATTATCTTGACGTTAACGGTATTCGAACGGGCTTCAAACTACGTTCCGGATGGAAAATATACGCGATTAACCATTAGTATTCGTTGTGAAGATATCTCGCAAACATTAGTACATCTTAATGAAATTGCCGAAAAGCATCAAGCTCAAATTCTAGAGCTACAATTAAAAGTAATCGAAGAACATAACAATAAAATTACGTTTAAACTAGCGACCAATAAATCACGTCGTCGATTAGATTCAACAGAGTTAATGGGGAATATTTCACAGTACTCAGGAATCAACACCGTTAAAATGACGGAGTGTTAAAAACGTGATATAATGAAACACTGAAAAGCTATGGAATTTATTCCGTAGCTTTTTATATGAGGTAAAAAGGAGTATGAGAGCATGAATATGGATCATATTTTAAATGCAAATTTATTTAAAGTTTGGTCAAAATTTGTTATGGCATCAGTCATTGGTGTCGTATTAAACACGATTTATACGATTATTGATGGAATGTTTGTTGGTCAAGGGGTTGGAGAAATAGGACTTGCGGCAGTCAACATTGTTTGGCCTGCCATTACATTAATTATCGGAACAGGATTAATGCTTGGAATTGGGGCTAGTAGTTTAATCGCTATTTCACTCGGTAAAAAAGATATCGAAGAAGCTGAAAAGTATCTGGGAACAACGATGGTGGCTTCAATAGCAATCGGTGCTTTGATTACAATCGTCGGTTTATTATTTAGAAATCCGATCTTAAGAATGCTTGGGGCAGATGAAATGGTGATGCCATATGCACAAGATTATTTCTCCATTTTTTACTGTATTACCATTCCTTATATTTTTTCTACAGCGCTTAACCCTATTGTACGAACAGATGGAAACCCAAAACTTGCGATGATGATGGTTGGGATTGGAGCAATTGCAAATATTATTTTAGACTATTTACTCGTAATAGTTTTTGATTTTGGAATTAAAGGGGCAGCAATTGCTACAAGTGCGAGTATTGTTCTAAGTACTTTGATTTCACTTTATTATTTTTTAAAAGGCAACTCAACCATTAAGATTAGGAAGCTCTATTTAAAACTTGATGGAAAAATTTTAAAAGAAATTGTGAAAATTGGATTTGTTAGTTTCATGATTCAGCTCTCGTATGGAACCATTATTTTTGTTCAAAACAATGTCATGTATGCTTATGGAAGTAACATCGATGTAGCTATTTACACTGTTGCATCGTATGTGAATTGTTTCTTCGTAAATGTCTGTACAGGAATTTCACAAGGTCTTCAACCCTTAATTGGATATCATTTTGGAGCGAATAAATGGACTCGTATGAAGCAATTTTTATATTTAAGTATTGTGATAAGCGTGGTAGCAGGTATTCTTGTTTTCATTGGAATTTATAGTTACGGTCGAGAACTCGTATCCATTTTTGGAATTTCATCTGAAAATTTAGAGTATGGTTATCAAAGTATTTTAATGTATTGTTTGGGTAGCCCCATTATTGGAATTATTTTTACGATGAGTGGTTATTATCAAGCCATCGGTAAAAATATTCAGGCCAATATTTTGTCGGTTAGTCGAGGGCTTATTTTTCAATTTATTTTAACACTAGCATTACCACCACTTATTGGCGTATCAGGTGTCTTTTTATCCTTACCGATAGCCGAAATTTTGACACTGATGATTTTAGTGTTCATGAATGGTAAAAGAGTCATGAGGTTAAAATTTTCCTATTAGCATTATTTCGTCAAATTTAAAAATAGCGATAAGTTTTTCATACTGTGAAACTTTTTAACAGATTTCATTAGTAAATTATGTTAGAGATAAAAGGAATCATCTTGAAAAATCGAACTAGACTGTCTCTTGTTAGAGATGGTCTTTTTTCATAGAGCAATAAAGGAGAAGAATCCATATGATATATTAAGCTTACTATTTTGGAGGGGGAAACATGGCAATAAAAATGAGAAAAGTTGCAATTATAGGAACAGGATTAGTCGGATCAAGTTGTGGATATGCTTTAATTAATCAAGGAGTATGTGACGAGATACTATTAATTGATATCAATCAAGAAAGAGCAACGGGTGAAATGATAGATTTACTTAATAGTGTTTCATTTATGTCATCTCGTACAAAAGTAAAAGTTGCAAGTTATAAAGAACTTCATGATGTAGATATCATTGTGTTCACTGCAGGAGCCGCACCAAAAGGAAATCAAACACGACTAGATACACTAGGAGTCAGTGCCGCTATCTGTGATTCAGTCATTAAAGAAGTCATGGCATCAGGATTTAACGGTTTCTTTGTGGTTGCATCAAATCCCGTAGATATTATTAGTTATCATATTATGAAACTATCAGGTCTTCCTAAGAATCAAGTAATTGGAACTGGAACCTCCATTGATACCATCCGTTTAAAAACGATTCTATCTTCTTACTTAAATGACATCGATCCACGTGATATACACGCCTATGTTTTAGGAGAACATGGAGATTCACAAATGGTACCATGGTCAAATGCAAAAGTAGCGGGAATTCCTTTAACAGAATATATAAAAGAACCACTGGATTTAAATGCGATTGCTTATCAAACGATGCAAGTCGGATGGGAAATTTACAAACGAAAAGGGACCACCTACTACGGTATTGCGGCTGCCGTTGTGAGAATCATTAAAGCTATTTTTAATGATGAACAAATAATCATTCCAACGTCGGCGCTGCTAGAAGGAGAATATGATGAATTTAATATATACACAGGAGTACCAACGATCATCGGAAAAAATGGAGTCGAGTCAGTCCTTGAACTCCCACTTACACCAAACGAATTAAACGCCTTTAAACACTCCAATAATGTGTTAAGAGAATCTATGAAAACGAGAGGGTATTAGAACATTAGAATAAGTAATGAAAGCATTAGCTTCAATTAAAAGACGTGCATGGACACGTCTTTTTTGTATGTCATTGATCTCTTGTTGTATTTGAGTTAGAATTAAGAAAATGAAATTAGTAATTAGGGTGATAGAAGGAGTACTAGGATGAAACAAAGTGAGCCAGTTTTTATTCGCAATACAGGTAGTATAAATGTCTTAGATGATTTATTAAAATCTTTAGATCGTTGTAGCGGGTTTTATTTTACAGTTGCATTTATGACATATGGTGGGATTCAACTTTTATTACAAAAGTTTAAAGAATTAGAAGAACGAGGGGTAGAAGGGAAAATTTTAACGTCAACTTATCAAAACTTTTCGGAACCGAAAGCCATTGAAAAGCTTCAAGAGTTTCAGAATATTGAGGTCCGATTATTCGATAAGCAATTAGATGGGGGATTGCATGCGAAGGGGTATCTATTTATTCAAGGAGAGGTGGTTGAGGTTTATATCGGATCTTCAAATTTAACGACGAGTGCTTTAAAAGACAATATTGAATGGAATGTCAAATTAACTAAATCCATTCAAGAACCGTTTGTGAAAGAGGTTTTAAAAGATTACGAACAATTGTGGAATTTAGCTGGTCCATTAACGGATGAGGCGTTACAAGCCTATAAAGAAAGTTATAAACGTTATAAATTATTTGAAAAAGAGAATTCAAGGTCATTAGATGATGTGATGAAAGATGTCGAAGAATTTATTCCTAATCAAATGCAACAGGCTGCTATGAAGAAATTAGCGTCTTTGCGAAATCGTGGTGAAAAGAAAGCCTTGGTGATTGCGGCAACAGGAACTGGGAAAACCTATATGTCGGCATTTGATGCTAAACAATTTGAACCTAAACGATTATTATTTATTGTTCATCGGGAAGAAATCTTACAGAGCGCAAAAGAGACATTTGAAAAAGTCATCCCAGGGATTAAGGCAGGATTGTATACAGGCAATCAAAAAGATAAAGATGCAGATTACTTATTTTCAACAATTCAAACAATGTCCCGCTACTATAAGGATTATAAAAAGGATGATTTTGATTATATGATCATTGATGAAGCTCATCATGTGGGTGGTGATACATATCAAAGATTACTCGATTATTTTGAACCTAAATTTTTACTTGGAATGACTGCAACCCCTGAACGTTGTGATGAGTTTAATATTTTTGAATGTTTTGATGGTCATGTTGCACTTGAGGTTCGATTGAGAGAGGCGTTAGAAGAAAATCTCATCATTCCATTTCACTATTTTGGGATTCGTGATATTGAGGGAATTGATTTAAGTGATGTCAAGTTAGATCAAATTCAAGAAATTACTAAGCGATTAAAGGTAAATGAACGTGTCGATTTTATTATTGAACAGATGAATTTATTTGGTCAGGATGGAGAATTTAGAAAGGCACTTGGGTTTTGTGTGAGTGTTGAACATGCCGAGTATATGACTGAGAAATTTAATGAAGCGGGAATTGTGAGTGCTTGTTTAACTGGGAAAAATACACCTGAAGAACGTCAGTCTGTTATTAAGCAACTAGAAAGTGATGAAGATCCATTGGAGATGATATTCACTGTGGATATCTTTAATGAAGGAGTTGATATTCCTGCAATTAACTTAGTTTTAATGTTACGTCCAACGCAATCTCCAATTATTTTTATTCAACAGTTAGGACGAGGATTAAGAAAACAAGAAAATAAAGAGTTTTTAACTGTGCTTGATTTCATCGGAAATCATAGTAAGTCTTTCTTAACTGCTATTGCTTTAAATGGTGATCGATTCTATGATAAAGACAGTTTAAAAGTAGCTGTTTCAACCGGATTTAGTGATATTCCTGGGGAAAGTTTTATTATCTTAGATACGATTTCAAAAGAACAAATTTTAAGACAGCTTGATACAGAAAACTTCAATTCAATGACTTACCTCAAAGAAATGTATCAAGAATTTAAACGAATGAATCGTGGACAAACCCCGTATATGTTAGTTGATTACTTGAAATATGAAGGAGCACCAGATCCAATTACCTTTATAAAAAAAGAAAAAACGTATCTAAACTTTATTGCGAAGGTGGACAAGGATCCATTCATAGGTTCACTAATCCAGTCCGAAGAATTTATAAAAGTTTTAAAAGAATGGTCAGGGCAGCTTCCATTAAAACGACCATTTGAATTTATTATATTAAAATATTTTTTAACTCATCTTCAAGAAACACATATTGACTTAGAAGTAGCCGAACATGAAATTTTAAAATATGTTGAATCAGTGAATGAAGCCAATGTGAAACATGCTCTAGAGTGTTTGAGTCAAACATACTATGATTCAACTGAAGTGAATCAATATTTGAAATTAGGAGAATACATTGGAGATACTTTTATCATTACTCCTATTTTTAACCAGTTACGGCAAGCTCCACACTTTAAGCCATATTTAGCAGATGTCTTAAATTATGGGTTAATTCGTTATGAAGAAGAGTTTAGCGATACAGATTACGGTATTCCGTACTTTAAGTTGTATGAGTCCTATACGATGAAAGAAGTAGCTAAGTTGGCAACATATGATAAAAAGCATAGTGCTTTTAGAGGACAAGGATTATTAACCTTTGAAAATGAATTTTTCTTATTTGTTGATTTGCATAAGGAAGAAGATATTAAAGAAAGTATTAACTATCAAGATAAATTTATTTCACGTGAAATCTTCCAATGGCAAACTCCAAATGCCACATCTCAAGATTCAGAACGTGGTCAGAAAATTACGAAAAATAAGGATTATGGTGTGAATCTTCATTTATTCATTCGTAAATTTAAATCAATTGATGGAGTTGTACAGCCATACATTTATATTGGAAAAGGAAATACAATTTCAGCTGAAGGTAATAAGCCGATTACGATTCATATGGAATTAGAACATAAAGTACCTCAGTTTTTATATTTAGAATTTAATCATAAAGCATAAAACAAAAGAGTCTAATCACAATCGTGTTTAGACTCTTTTACTTATTTACTCAGAAGCTCAACTGCTGGGATATCAGCAGGAGCCCAGTGGAGAGATTTTAAATCCTGCTTTGGAATCCATTTTAACTCTGCATGCTCACTCGCAGTTGGAATTCCATTAACCAATTTACACATAACAGTTATGAGATTTACAAAAATATGTTCATATTCATGTGTATAATCATTAAAGATATCGAAAGCTTCAATCTCACAATTTAATTCTTCTTTAATTTCTCGAATAACTGCTTCTTGAATGCTTTCTCCTACTTCAATTTTTCCACCTGGAAACTCCCAATAGTTTGGAAGACTCATCTCAGGAGAACGAAGCGCGCATAATACTTCATCTGCTTCACTTAAAATAATTGCGCCTACTACACGTACTGTCTTTTTCATCTTAAATCACCTTTAGTTTTTTAGTAATTATAACATAATTTATTGCTATGAGAATGTTAAATTGATAACAGAAGAACAAGAATAGCCTCTAAAATTCAAACATATAAATAAAGTGTATGGATTTATAGGGAGGGATTATAGTGGGGTAAATATATTATGTAATAAAGGTATCGAATTGACAAAAGGAGAAAGTATTGTTTTAGAGACTTTAAGAAAAATATATAAGGACGTTACTTATAATGTATTCATATATGTTCAAGCCATGATTGGAAATAAACGACCAGATTTTATTATTATGGATGAAAAAAGAGGTGTGTCAATCATCGAAGTGAAAGACTGGTCAGAAGATTATATAGTTGATGTGAATAAAGTTAAAGTCAAACTTGTTGATCGAGAATGTGAAAATCCTATTAAACAAATTAAAGGGTATAAAAATCTTCTTAGTAGTGCTTTATTTACAAGAGATGTAGATCCTATAGATGAAGAAGATATAAGTCTTAGAATTATATACACTAACTTGAATCAAACCTCCCAATATAATGAAAACTTAACCTTATTATTTACTTCTCAGGTAGGCTATATATTTAAGAATAACTTAGCCAACTTAAGAGTCTCTCAATTGTTTGACAAAGAGGCATTAGAAACTCCTCTCTTGCTAACAGATTTAAATTCAATAAGGGTTTCATTATATCCAGAAATCGAAATAATTACCTTGGATCAATCCATTATTAGTCGAGAGATAAAGGCATTAGATTTTGACCAAGAAGAGTTTGCTAAAAGAATTCCCCTCGGGCATTATATGGTAACAGGAATTCCCGGAAGTGGAAAAACTGTAATTCTATTATCAAGAGCAGTTTATTTGATTAAGGAGAACCCAGATTGGCGTATTTTGATTTTAACGTATAATAAATCTCTTAGTCATAAACTAAATAGTCAGTTGGAGAGAATAGCCGAAAATTTAAAACAAGATGCGATAAATGATATAAATCTTGAAAATATAGAAATAAGAAATTTTCACTCAGAAGTTAGCCGATTATTAGGGAGAATGAGAAAACCTGAAAATATGGATAATGATGTTTGGTTTAATGATGAATCGGTAAAGTTAGCGAGTGAAAAAGCGTATCCGATTTATGATGCAATTTTGATTGATGAATATCAAGATTTTTATATGAATTGGATTTCTCTTTGTTTAAAATTATGTAAAGAATATACGAATGATACATCTGATAAGATATTTAAAAATATATTTTTAGCGGGTGATCGTTTACAGAGTATTTATAATCGCAATGAAATTAGTTGGAAAAGCATCGGTATTAATATGCAAGGCCGCTCTAAATTTTTAAAGACATCTTATCGAAGTGCCAAACAACATTTGAATCTAGCACTTAACTTTTTGCGAAATGATAAAATTTTAAAAAAAGATGTTGATAAATTTTATGTAGATGAATTAAATAATCAGGAGTTAGACGCCGTTAATAATGGAAGTGTTGAATTTTTAACAGGTAATTTTGCAATGATTGGAGATAAAATAATTGAATTAAAAAAACAAGGATATAAAAACGAAGATTTTTTAATTCTTTGTCCAAGTAAAAACTGTTGTGACAGTGTAAAACAAAAAAGTTCGAGTTCAATCAAGTATGAAATGGAATACATAAAAGATTTAACAGATGAGACAAAGAATATTATTTTAACAACCTATCATTCATCAAAAGGCTTAGAGGCTAAAGTCGTTTTTTTAACAGAAATTGATAAAATATATGTAAGTAATGATGCAAGTGATCAGATTAAAAGAAAGATTTTATACGTAGGGATGACAAGAGCTTCTGAAAAATTATATATACATAGTACATCATCTGAAAATGGAAAGTACCTAACTGAATTGAAAAAACTATTATAGAATAAATCAGCCCTGCAGTAGAATTATAAGGTTAATTAGATAATTTAGTATAACACATTATAAAACTAAACTGTTTGGAATTAATATTAAATTAAAAGTTGATATAAATAAAATGAATACATATAAAAAGTGCACTTCAGGAAAGTGCACTTTTTATATGTATTCAGTGGCTAATATTTATTTTATATAAAATTATAAAACAAAAATTAGTACAAATGTACTATTTTTTGTTGACTTGTTAAATTTTGAGTGTTAATCTATTATGGCAAAGATGATTTGTGAAAAATATATTTTTGATTCAAATATTGGAATTCATTTCAATATTTAGGAGAGTTTTTGGAGGAGAAGAAGTATGAAAAAGTTAGCTAGTTTATTAGCTGTATTCGGGTTAACGTTATCATTAGGTGCGTGTTCTAATGAAACAGCTCAACCTGAAGAAACATCTACACCTGAAGTATCTGAAACAACTGAGACTCCTGAAGTTGAAGCAGAAACAGCAGCTTCTGAAGGAAATAAAGAAATCGTTGATGGATATACATCAGCATCAACAACAAAAACAACATTAACTGGAGATGCTTTAACAGAAGCAACGACTGGCTTAGTGGCTGTATCATCAGACTTAGCATCATTAGCAACGACCCAAGAGGAGGGGTATATAGCTCCTGAATCAGCAGCTCATGTTCAAATTTTATCAGTTAATCCTACGGGAACAGTTGGATTCTCAACAATCGCAGCTTGGCAATATCAACAACATGAAGATGGAGTTGATCAAGTTGTGGTCCAATTAACTGATGGACAAAATGCTCGTAACTTAGCTGAAATTGGAAAACGTGGATCAATTATCGTTCACAATGGTTTATATTACATCTTACATTTAGAAACAGTAGCAGTTGAAGTATTAGAATACACAGAAGAAAACTTCAATAATGGATTATTCAACTATGCTTACACTGGAGCTGCTCACCAAGCATCTCAATACAACATTACATTCAATGTATTAGCAGTGGAAAGCACACCGGTTGCATTATTAGATTAATTTAAAAGTATGTCATGATTTACCCCCTTAAAAAATGATATAGATAGCTAGTGGCTTCAGTCACTAGTTTTTTAATGCCTATGATTACTTAGACTGCTTGATAAACTTTAATGTTTTAAAAGTCATGTAATTTTGTGCAATAAATTATCTAAAATAGCTCATTGTATTTCACGTCATTTCCATTGAAAACAAAATCAAATTTTGTTAACATTAGCATTAACAAAAGGAGAGATGGGATATGGATAAAAAGCGTCAGATACTTATCACAGCAAGAGCATTATTTAACGAGAAAGGATATCATCAAGTTAAAATGCGTGACATCTCAAATGAACTAGGAATTAGCGTTGGAAATCTAACGTATCACTATAAAAAGAAGCAAGATATTATTCAGGCCATCCACCAGGAAGTTTATGAAACATTAAATGAGGAACATGCAGTCGAAACATTATCCGATTTAATGAACTTACTTCGTCATATGATTCGTACTCTGTTTAATGAGAAATATTACTTTAATGATCGAACAATTGGAGATGAACTTCCTGAATTTATTGAAGAACAGGGACGTCGTTCTATTGATGTAAAACAAAACGTGATAGATGGAATGAAAAAACTTCGAGAAAATGGTCTACTTAACGTGGATGATGAAAGTATAGAAGTTGTCATTCAATTCATTTTATTAAGTCACATTGGGTGGATTTTAGATATTAAAGAATTAACAGAAGAAATAGAAGATGCCTATATCAATCAGCATCTCATCTTATTAAAACCTTACTTAACAGAAGCAGGGTTAAAAGAATATGAACAATTAAAAAAGCGATGAGAGAAGAAACTCATCGCTTTTTAGCTTTAAAATTAGATGTAACATTAGATTTTGATTTAAATTTAGATGTGCCCTTAGATTTAGCCTTATTTTTAGACTGAGCTTTTAATTGAGCCAACTCTTTCTCTCTTTGCTTTTTTCGTTTAGTAGCTTCAGGATTTTTATCAATCATCGTAAATAAATTAGTACCCGAATCACAATCAGGACATTTATCAGGGGCTTTGATTCCTTTGTGGATATACCCACAGACTTCACATACAAATTCTTTCATTATATAACCTCCAAGTTTAAATTCTAACTCTTAGTATATGCATAAGTCCATAGAAGTTTTTCATCGTCAAAAAAATTATACTTTAGTGGTGTTAGAATTCTTTTCAATGATTTTTCTATTTAAAGTCCATTTTCTTCTAAAGAGGTCACCTACCTATACTAAAAGATTTTTAATTCATAAGATGTATTGTCGGCAAGATAATTGAAGTTATCGCGTCGGCATCTTAGTACAAAAAAGGAGTGTCTTTATGAATTATTATCAAGCAAATGCACACAGAGGAAACGGATATTATAGAAGTGGGCGACGTACTAGTACTACATCAGGATCAAGCCGTTCACAAAGCTCAAGATCAAGCCGTTCACAAAGCTCACAATCAAGCCGTTCACAAAGTTCAAGATTTAGTCGTTCTCAAAGTTCACAATCAAGCCGCTCTCAAAGCTCAATGAGCAGTCGTTCTCAAAGTTTTCAATCAGGCCACTCTCTAAGTTCAATGAGCAGTGGTTCACAAAGTTGGTCTAGATTTAGTCGCTCACAAAGCTCACAATCAAACCGTTCTCAAAATTCAAGAAGCCGTTCAAATAGCTCACGTAGTCAGTCACAAAGTTGGTCTAGATTTTAATTGTTAAATCTGACGCCGTGAGATTATGGATAAACATTTTAAAAAAAATCAGTCTATTAACGGATATAAAGTGACAAAAAGACTAGGTGAAGGTCGATATGGGATTGCTTATTTGGCAACAAATGAGCAATCTCAAAAAGTTGTAATTAAACAATTAAAAAAAGATATGCTTAAGGAAACGAGAAAAAAACTGTTTTATGAAGAAAAGATATTAAAAAGTTTAGATCATCCAGCTATTCCGAAATTTATTGGAAAATTTAAAGAGGGGTCAACTGAAGGATATATTCTTGAATATATTGAAGGAAAAACATTTGATCAACTCATAAGACGAAATGAAGAAGTTTTTACCAAAGATGAAATCTATCATATTGCGGATCAATTACTTGATATTTTGCAACCACTTCATGAACAAAATATTGTGCATCGCGATATTAGGTTACCTAATGTTATTGTCAAAGACAATAAAGAGTTAGCGCTTATTGATTTTGGGCTTGCAAGATATGTAGATGATCAGCGCTATGTTAAAGCCGTTGATTACTGGTATCTAGCTGATTTCCTTCTTCATCTTTACTACACGACATATAATGGACTTGAAACATTGGAAAGACCATGGTATGACGAGCTTGATTTATATGATGAAGAAGAAAAGTTTCTTAAAAAACTATTAGGTATTTCAAAAGATAGGGCAAAGTATCATAGTATCGATGAGATTAGACAGGATTTAAATAAAGTAAAACAGATTCATCAACGAAAAAAAAAGGAAGAGGAGGGGATTAATGTGATTAGTGAGGTTGAGATACAAAAAATTCATCTTAAAAGTTTTAGAGCGAATATTTATAATCTAGAGCCATTTAGGGTAATTGGTTTAATTGATGTTGATGTGAAATACAGTTATGGAATAGAGCGAGTAACGTTGGCTTTTTATCGCTCATCAGGAACGAATAATGGTAAGATTAAAGGACTTTGGTATCCGATTGTCGGAATTAAACTTGAAACTGGACCGTTTACTGAGTTTACAGATTATTTAAACCATGCTTTGACGATGTCGACAAGACGAGGATATGGTAAAAAAGGCTGGTTAGCAAAATCAGTGTTTTTTACAGATAGCTATGTTCCCAAATCACGATTCCGTGGATTTTCTAACGGACCACATTATGAACCTCTTTTTGAAATCGGAAAAACATTAATGAATCTTTATGATGAGGATAGTTATTATGAAATGCACGAACTAGATGCAAAAACATTAGACGATCTTGTAATAGAAGACAGAATACTACCTGGTAATAAACATACTCAAAGAGAAAACTATAATCGATTAATGGCCGATATCATTAATGGGGTTAAATAGCGTAACCTTAAGTCAATCTAGCTGTAAGTTGTTTGAATACTTGTTCAAATGACTTACAGTTTTTTGTTTTTTATCCTAATTTCGTATAAAATATCCAAGTATGGTACAAAATTTAATTAAATTTAAAAATTTTACATGAAATTTTTTAAATATCATGGTAGAATATTTAAGTTGAAAATATTCATCACACATATGGAGTAAGTGGTCAAGTGCTATGTAGATAGTGGTCATTTACAATGAAGTATGTGGTAGTAAAACAAAATTATAATTAGGAGGAAATAATTATGGCAATTATTTCAATGAAACAATTATTAGAAGCTGGGGTACACTTCGGACACCAAACTCGTCGTTGGAACCCAAAAATGAAACAATACATCTTCACAAGCCGTAACGGAATCTACATCATCGACTTACAAAAATCATCTAAAAAAATCGATGAAGCTTATGCAGCAATGCAAGAAGTAACTAAAGATGGTGGAAAAGTAGTATTCGTTGGGACTAAAAAACAAGCTCAAGAAGCTATCAAAGAAGAAGCTATCCGTGGTGGACAATACTGGGTTAACCAACGTTGGTTAGGTGGAACTTTAACTAACTTCAAAACTATCCAATCTCGTATTGCACGTTTAGAGCAATTAGAAGCTATGGAACAAGACGGTACTTTCGAAGTATTACCTAAAAAAGAGGTAATCAACTTACGTAAAGAAATGGAACGTTTAAATAAATTCTTAGGCGGAATCCGCGAAATGAAAGAATTACCAGCTGCAATGTTCGTAGTTGACCCACGTAGCGAGCGCATCGCAATCGCTGAAGCACGTAAATTAAACATCCCTGTATTCGGTATCGTAGATACTAACTGTGATCCAGATGATGTTGATTACGTAATTCCTGCAAACGATGATGCAATCCGCGCTGTACGTTTAATCGTTGGTAAAATGGTTGACGGAATCATCGAAGCTAACCAAGGTGCTGCTGAAGAAGTAGTAACTGAAGAAGTAGCTGTTGAAGCTGCTGCTGAGTAATTTTTACTCTTAAAAACACTTATCTCGTAAGAGATAGGTGTTTTTTTTTAGTATTGACATAAATTGTAAGCGGTGTTATAGTGATTTTAATCTACTAAGATGGAAACAAAAAGGGGGAATAATAATGAATTTTATAAAAGGAATGGATGTTTCAATGCTTCAAGAACTTGAATCAGAGGGAGCAAAATACTATTTAGACGGACAAGAAATGGATATCTTTGACTTATTTAAGCAAAAAGGAATTAACTCTATTCGATTGAGACTTTGGAATTATCCTTATGATGAAACAGGGGCACCTTATGGTGGGGGAACGAATGACTTAGAAACAACAATCAATCTAGCTAAACGTTTAACTGAAAGTGGATTAGATTTTATTTTAGATTTTCACTATAGTGATTTTTGGGCAGATCCTAAAAAACAAGTGAAACCTAAAGCGTGGACTGATTTGACTGGCCGAGATTTAGAAAACGCCGTGCATGATTATACGCTAGAGACACTTAAAACATTAAAACAAAATGGTATTCAACCGACATGTGTGCAAGTTGGAAATGAAATTACGTACGGATTTTTATGGGGAGACGGGCATATTTCTAATTTAGAAGGAATGACATCCCTACTTCAAGCAGGGATTTCGGCCGTTAGAGAATTCGATTCAACAATCAAAATTATGCTTCATTTAGATTATGGAACGGATAATAGACTATATCGAGAATGGTTTAGCAGTGTTAAAAAGTATGAACTCGACTTCGATTTAATTGGCATGTCGTATTATCCTTATTGGAATGGCAGTCTTGAAGTATTGTTAGCTAATATGAACGATATTAGCCAAAGATTTGATAAAGATATTGTCATTGCAGAAACAGCTTTTTGTTATACAACGGACTCACTTGGATGTAATGGGATGATTGTTGATGAAGAGCTTGCCAAAAATGTTCCTTATGAACCAACCAAAGAAGGACAAAAGGAATACTTAGAAGCCTTACTTAATATCATTAAAAGTGTCAGAGATAATCGTGGGGTTGGTCTTATTTACTGGGAACCATCATGGTTGCCAATTCCTCATGTTGCCTGGGCTAAAGAGGCGGGGGCTAAATATGCTAATGATGAAGGTGAGCTAGGAAACTCGTGGGCAAATCAAGCTTTATTTGATGAAAGCGGGAATGCTAATCCAGCATTAGATATTTTCTTAAATGATTAAAAAAGAATGCACTTGTCAGGATCTAGAAAATTTATAGATTTGGATAAGTGCTTTTTATATGATAAAATATAAAAATTTAAAATTAAGTTCAAGAATTTTCATTGTTTGACTTTAAATACCATAATGTTATAATCAATGTTGGCAAGTGCGGAAAATGTTATTATTTGTCGAGATACTGTATAAATATATTTACTTGAAGATACGTTTTTCTTTATTAAGAAGGATATATCTATTAAATATTGTATTAATTAAGTAAAGGGATGATAGATAATAGGTTTAATTTGGCACTGTCCAATTTTTTATAAAATGGTAGTTAGAGGTGGTTAGCATGTTGTGGTTAATTGATATTTTAAAATCTCGTCCTGAACTAGCTTTGTTCTTAACATTAGCTATTGGGTATGCAGTTGGAAAAATTCAAATTGGCACATTTAAAGTTGGAGCAGTTACGGGAGTTCTAATAACAGGTGTTGTGGTAGGTCAGTTGAATATTGTGATTGATCCAACGATTAAATCGGTATTCTTTCTTTTCTTTTTATTTACGCTTGGTTATAATGCAGGACCACAATTTTTTAAAGGGCTTAAGAAAGAAGGACTATCACAAGTTATTTTTACGTTTCTTGTTTGTGTGATTGGATTGATTTCTACGATTGTTGTCGCAAAATTATTTTCATATCATGCAGGACAAGCTTCAGGGCTCGCGGCAGGGGCATTAACTCAGTCGGCTATTATTGGCGTATCACAAGATGCTATTTTAAATTTACCTGTTGAAGATACAATCAAAACTCAAATGATAAACTTTGTTCCAGTTGGTTACGCTGTAACTTATATATTTGGGACGATTGGAGCTGCTTTTGTATTATCAACTTTTGGCCCTAAAATACTTGGCGTTAACTTAGAAGAAGAAAGTAATAAACTAGACCATGCTTCGCGTGTAGCAATTGAGGATGAGTTACTGAAATCATGTGCAGGTGAAGTTATTTATCGAGTTTATAAGATAGATGAAAAATTTATTGGACAACGTGTAGAGCAGGTTGAAAAACAACTGTCAACTGAACCGATTCGTCTTTTTATTGCACGAATTAAACGTTCAAATCAGATATTAATCCCAACGGCTGATGAGATCATTCAAAAAGAGGATAGAATTGCGATTGTATTTAAAGAAAAAGATTTACCGAATGTTTATTTTGCTGAAATTGGAACAGAAGTTATGGATTATCAGTTAACTAGATTGGAAACAGAATCTGTGGCTATTTATTTGAAGAATGTAGAATTAAATGGGAAAACCGTTAAGCATATTGATAACGATGTCTTAACGCGCCATGTTTTTATTTCAAAAATTCAACGTGCTGGGGAAGAAATAGCATATGATGATCATACCATCATACAAAAGCATGATGTGATAACTTTAACGGGACCTAAAAATGAAGTAGAAGCGATGAGTTCTGTTATTGGAAAAGTTGCTCGTAAAACAGATGAAACAGATATGATTTTCGTTGCACTAGGTATTTTGTTAGGTTCTTTAATTGGAATTCCAACTTTAATGCTTGGAAAGATTGGCATTAGCTTATCAACAAGCGGTGGCGCTTTAATCATGGGATTAATTTTTGGATTTTTACATTCACGTCGACCGACTGTTGGTAACATCCCTAAAGGAACAGCATGGTTTTTAAGTAATGTTGGTTTAGCGGTATTTGTTGCTATTGTAGGAATTAGTGCGGGTCCTGGATTTATATCGGGATTACGTGAATCAGGAATGAGTTTTCTATTAGCAGGAGTTATCGTGACACTCATTCCAACATTCTCAGGTATTCTTCTAGGAAAGTATGTATTCAAATTTTCAGCTCCGGTTACATTAGGAGCTACAGCTGGGGCTTTAACAGTAACAGCAGCTCTTGGGGCTGTTTGTGAGAAAGCGAAGAGCAACGCTCCTGTTCTTGGATATACAATCCCGTATGCTGTTGGTAATATTTTATTAACGATTTGGGGATCTTTAATTATTCTCTTTTTCTCATAAATTATATAAGTCCAGATAAGTTTTTTACATTTGGAAAACTTTTATTTTCTCTAGTAAGTGAGGATGGCGATGATATGCCTCCTGAAGATAGGATATATTCGTACCAAAAAAATTTGGCAATCGAGACTCATGTTTAATAGGTAGAAATAAGTATTAAAAAACTTCTCACTTTTTGAGAAGTTTTTTTTGTTATGATTCTTTATTGTTTTAATAAACAATATTTGGTAGAGTATTTCTATATATAAGCCAAATTAGGAGGAAAAACTGAATGGAAGTTTTGGGAATTATTATCGTCTTAATTGAGGGAATTTTATCATTCTTTTCACCTTGCATCATTCCTCTCTTACCGATTTACTTAGGAATATTATCAACAAGTGATAGTGAAGAAAAATTATTTCATAAAAGTGGATTGTTTAAAAATACAATCGCCTTTGTACTAGGCATTTCGACAACATTCATCTTACTAGGACTTTCTTTTCAATCGCTAAGTTCACTTTTAGCAAAATATCAAAACACGATAACTCTCGTGGGGGGAATTATCATCGTTATCATGGGACTCTTTTATATGGGAGTGCTAAAAATTCCATTTTTAAATCAAGAAAAAAGAATGCACATTCAAACAAAACGTATGAACATATTGAGCGCCTATCTGCTCGGATTTACGTTTAGTTTTGGCTGGACACCTTGCATCGGACCAATGCTTGCGTCGGTTTTAATGATGTCAATTACCCAAAGTTTCGTTCTCATTGTGGTTTATACAATGGGATTTATCATTCCGTTTATGATTGTCGCACTATTTTATAATCGATTGTTACATTTCTTAACTTGGATTAAATGTAACATGGACAAGATTAAGCTCGTAGGAGGAGCGGTGTTGATTATTTCAGGAGCAGTCATGATTTGGGGAAGCATGAATGTTTTAAACGCTGAATCGATTGAAAATCAAACCAACACTTCAGAAGAAACCTCAGCTGAAGAAGGAATCAAAGCCATTGATTTTGAGCTAAAAGATCAGTTTGGAAAAATACATCAGTTGAGTGATTACAAGGGAAAAATTGTGTATTTAACTTTCTGGACAACATGGTGTAAAAATTGTGTGGCAGAACTTCCGATTCTAAATCAATTATACGAAGAATATGGATTTAATGAAGATGACGTTGCTATTTTAACGATTGCCTCTCCTAATGTTGGACGAGAAGGTGATGAAGAATATATTAAATCATTTATTGAACAAAATGGATATACACTCCCAGTTTTAATGGATGATGGAGGAATGATTGCGTCATACTATGGAATTCAGGCTATTCCGACAAATTTTGTTATTAAACCTGATGGAACGGTCCTTGGTTATATTCCAGGGCGAGTTGGAGAAGAAACAATTCGTAAATTAATTGAAGAAGTAAAAGAGTAATAAAAAAAGTATGGTCTTATCGTAAAGTGAGATCATACTTTTTTATATTGACGACTTAAAAGTGCCAAGGGATAAGTGTAGCTATTTTGATGCAGTGATGGTGTAAAGATATATAAGTCCAGACAAGTTTTTCACACTTGGAAAACTTGTCTGGGCTATAGTTAAACCTAAGTATCAAAAAGACTCCGGTACTGAGACTCATTTATAATAATGACATACATTTCTGTTTCTATATAGATGAGAAGATGGCTGAAATAATCATACTATTTAAAGGATGTGAACGATTATTAATCTTTATAAGTATATGTTACAGAGACATGACTTAAGAGCTCATTTAATTTCTTATTAAGTTTGAAATCTTTACTATCAATAAAAATCATGGTACTTGCTTGCCATAAAATCACACTAGCAGATGTGTCAATGAGAGTATTAAGAAAGGTTTCGGGATAATAAATCTGAAGATAGTAATTTACAATAAAGAAAATTAAAGCAGTCAATACATAATAAATTAATCGTAAAATTGATAGTCGACGAATTTGATTTTCATAATTTGAAAAAGATTGATAGTAGTTTTGAATTCCTTCTACAGATAAATTTTCTTTTGCACAATCCTTGATAGAATGAGGTAAAAAGATATGCAGATTTAACTCGGGAATCTGTTTTAAATCTCTGTTAAAAAGAGCCTCTTTTAACAATGCGTCAATATTTTCATTGACTGTTCGGATGTTTAAAGGTCGACAATCAATTTCGTTGAAAATCGCATCATAACTCTCTAGCTGGATGGGGACGGTAATAATTTCTTTCATTATAAAAACTCTCCGTATGATAAAAAATGAATAATATTAGGATGGAAATTTTCATTAATTTATTTTATAAGAAAGGGGTTTTAAAAAAAATGAAAGGATGGTAAGATGAAGTTGTATTTGAATTGTGCGAAATGGGACAGGGGATATGTTAAAAAATATATGAATCATGTATTAAAAGAGCGGGGATTTTTGATGCAGGCTTATTTATTTGTTCATTTTAGAGAAAAATCGACACCAGATGGTGAACAAGTCCATTTTGGTTTAAGTAAAGACGGATTTCACTGGGAAGCAGTCAATCAAGGGCGTCCAATTGCATGGGCCTATTATGGAGATAAAGGAGTTCGTGATTTCACGATTGTCCGTTGTCACGATCGCCAAAAATTTTATATTTTTGCTACTGACTTAAGTCTAGCTTATGGAATGCGTAATCAATATCATAACTCATGGTATGAAATTTCGGTTAATGGAAGCAAATATTTCTCAGTTTGGGAATCAGATGATTTAGTAAACTGGTCAGAACAACGCCTTGTTAAAATCGGGGATGATAAGTTTGGATGTATGTGGGCACCAGATCTTATTTTTGATAAAGAAAATGAAGACTACGTTCTTCATTGGTCATCACCTCACCATGATTATCCAAATGGAGAAAAAGGTATTTACTAAAGTCGTACAAAAGATTTTGAACACTTTACCAAACCAGAAGTTCTTTATCGTAAATCGGATAGTGGTGTCATTGATTCAGCGATTTACGAAGAAAATGGGATATACTACATGTTCGTTAAAAGTGAAGAGAATCCTGCTAAAAATATGCTGCTCAAAGCCAATCAAGTGACAGGACCTTACACACGCATTGAAAAGTTTGATGAATGTATGGCAGATCTCGCAACACATGTCTATGAAGCGCCAACAGCAGTTTGTTTAGAGGATGGAAAATGGTGCTTGTTCTTAGATTATTATGGTGTCCGTGGGGCAGGCCAAGGATATGTGCCATTTGTTTCTGATGATATTTCAGAAGGGAAGTTTGAACGTTCAGATGCAAGTTTTAGCTTCCCTTACGGATTCAAACATGGAACCATTTTACCCATTACGCTTGAAGAATACGAACGGATAAAAAATCATAAATGGGAAGCATAGTGAAAAAGAGTGACGTCATGAAAAGAGTGACTTCACTCTTTTTCTTTTTAGGTAAATAATTGGTTTGTAGTAGTCCATAATATAATATATATTCAATTTAATGATTAAATGAGATGATAAAATAATTAAAAAAGATGAAATACTTGTCTCAACTAAACTTGTTTCGTATAATCCAATTATCAGTTAGCTAGTGCTAACTAAATGACATTATGAAGAAATAACAAAGGAGAATCATAAAATGAAGAAAAGTCTTTTATTAATAATGAGTACATTCGCTTTAATGTTTGGTTTAGTAGGATGTTCAAGTTCTGATAAAACAGTTGAAGAAAATACAAATCAAACAGTTGAAACAACAGTTGTAACAGATGTTAAAGGAGAAGTTGAAATTCCAGCAAATCCACAGCGTATCGTTGATTTAAGTGGTGCAAGTGATATCTTAGCTTTAATTGGATATGATGTAATCGGAACAGCAAATAGTGATGGATATGACTATACAAAATTCCCAACTTACTTAGAAGATGTATTAGGAAATGCACAGATTTTAGGTTATAGTATGTTAGCTGAAATGGATGTTGAGGCTATTATTGCTTTAAATCCAGATTTAATTGTCATTTCAACAGTACAAGAGAAAATGTATGATCAATTATCTAAAATTGCACCAGTTGTTATGGTTGAGATGAAACAAGTAGATTGGAAAGAAGATTTCATGCATGTTGCGAAAGTATTTGGAAAAGAAGAAGTTGCAACAGAATGGATTAATGACTATTTAGCAAAAGCAGCAGAAGTTGGAGCACAAATTAAAGCAACATATGGTGAAGATAGCTCATACTTATCATTCTTAGCAAGCGGTGGAAGCTTATTTATCTTTGATCAAGCTGGTTTAGGATCAATTTTATATAATGATATGGGATTAGCAAAACCTGAAGGAATGCCTAAACAAGAAAATATTAGCTTACCAGTTGTCACATTAGAAGGATTAGCAGAAATTAACTCAGATTATATCTTTGCTGTTGGAACAGATGAAGATTTAGCGACATTAACAGCAAGTAGCATCTGGAATAACACAGAAGCAGTGAAAAATGGAAATGTTGTAACATTACCAGCGAGTCCATACTTTAACCAAGGTTATAGCCCAATTGGACGCTTAGTATTTGTTGAAGAAGTACAATCTTTATTAGCGAGTATGCATGAATAAAAAAACATTTATTCTCGTTTTAGGATGTAGCATAGTTGCAATAATCGGGCTAATTGTTGCAATCTGTGCAGGAGCAAAGAGTATTCCTTTGCAAACTGTATGGGATAGTATCTTCCACTATGAAGACGTGTTAGATATGCAATTAGTTAGAGATGTTCGAATACCGAGAGCCATTAGTACCGCCTTTGTAGGCGGTCTTCTTGGTATTACGGGTGCTATGATGCAAGGGGTCACAAGAAATCCTGTTGCCGAACCATCTCTAATGGGAATTACTCAAGGCGCGACATTTGCAATCGCGCTTCTTGGCATGAGTTCCTCTTTATACGGATTACTTGGAAACACACTGGCTGCTTTTGTTGGAGCGATTATCAGTGGATTACTCGTCTTAGCTTTTAGTATGAAAAGTGCTCGAAACATGAATATGTCACGCTTGTTATTAGCGGGAACTGCTCTTAGTACTTTTTTCATTTCAATGGCAACTGTTATTGCTCTGCTTACAAATAAATCACAAAGTTTAGCATTTTGGATAACTGGGGGCTTTCGAGCTGTGACATGGAACAGTGTCATGCTACTGCTTATTGTTGGAGGAATGACTACGATAATCGCCCTGTTTTTAGCACCGAAAATTAACATCGTTAATTTAGGGGAAGATGTCTGTATTGGACTAGGTGAAAATCCTGTTAAAATTCGTATGATCACATTACTTTTAATTATTCCGATGTGTGCAGTATGTGTGGCAGTAGCGGGAAACATCGCATTCGTTGGGTTAATTGTGCCACATATTATTAGAAAACTTTTAGGAACTGATTATCGAGTGATTATGCCGGTTTCTTTTTTAGGTGGGGCAATGCTCGTCATTTGGGCAGATGTTTTAGCGCGACTTGTTAATCAACCGTACGAGACGCCAATTGGATTATTTACGTCTTTAGTAGGAGTTCCATTATTTATTTGGATGGTTAGAAAGGAGAGCTAATTTTGAAAAAACGTTTAATAATTGTCAGTATCATGATTAGTCTTCTTCTAATCGGAATCTTTTTGCTCGCCATTAGTTGGGGAAGTTATAATATTCCACTTCAAGATGTTGTAGCGACCTTATTCGGAAACGGAACTAGACTTCAAAATGCAACGATTTTTGATATTCGTCTACCACGAATTGTTGTAGCGATGGTGGTCGCTGTTTGTTTATCAACAGCAGGATGTATTTTACAAAGTGTCACACGAAATGAACTTGCTGAGCCCGGAATGATTGGAATTAATGCCGGAGCAGCACTTGGAGTGGTGTTGTTAATTTCGTCAGGACGTACGAATTATTATGATGCGATTGGAGACGCGGCATTATTTGTCATGCCAGTTGTAGCCATTATCGGAAGTGTGATTAGTGGAGCCTTAATTTATAGGTTAAGTTATAAAAAAGGCGTCTCACCAACTCGCTTAATTTTAACTGGAATTGGTGTGAACGTTGGAATTAATGCCTTTATCTCATTGTACCAATTAAACATGGCGCAAGGAGATTATAATCAAGTCTTAACATGGACGAGTGGAAGCTTATGGGGAAGCAGTTGGAAATTTTTCTATTTGGTGACTCCATTAGCGATTCTATTTTTAGCTTTAACGATTTGGAAAGTTAAAGTGTTAGAGGTTTTAAATTTAGGAGATGAAATTGCAACAGGTCTTGGTGTTAAAGTAGAAAAAGAACGTAAAATTTTATTTTTCTATGCCATTGCCTTAGCAGGACTAGCAACCTCTGTTGCTGGAAATATTGCCTTTTTAGGATTACTCGGACCTCATATTGCTAAACGCTTAGTAGGTCCAGTACACAGAAGACAAATTCCTGTTTCAGCTTTGATTAGTTGTATCATTATTTTATTTGCAGATTCTATTTCACGAAATGTATTCTCCCCAATTGAAATTCCAGTAGGGATTACCATCTCAATTGTAGGAGTTCCTTATTTCATTTACTTAATGATGAAAGAATAAATTGTGCCGGAGGGATAAGATGGACGCGATTGAAGTTAAAGACTTAGATGTAGCATACGAACAAAAATATATTATTAAAAATATGAATCTCGAAATTCCTAAGGGAAAAATTACGATGATTATTGGCTCAAATGGATGTGGAAAATCGACATTATTAAAAACAATTGCTCGTATTATCACACCTAAAAAGGGAGAAATCAAATTAGATGGTGTGAGTCTTAAGGCGCAAGCACCAAAAGAAATCGCAAAAAAAATGGCTGTCCTGCCACAAAGTCCGATTGTTCCTTCAGGCCTTTTAGTCAAAGAATTAGTCTCTTATGGACGTTTCCCTTATCAAAGTGCGATGGGGGGATTAAAAGAAAAAGATATTGAAATGGTAAACTGGGCAATGAAAGTAACAGGAATTGCTGAGTTTTCAGAGCGTTCAGTTGATAGCTTATCAGGCGGGCAACGTCAACGAGCATGGATTGCCATGGCTCTAGCTCAAGAAACCGAGATTCTCGTTTTAGATGAACCAACGACGTATCTTGATATGGCGCATCAACTAGAAATTTTAATGCTACTTCAAAAACTAAACAAAGAGGAAAATCGCACGATTGTGATGGTTTTACATGAGTTAAATAATGCGACGAAGTTCGCAGATTATTTAATTGGGGTGAAGGAAGGCGAGGTTGTTTTCCGTGGGAAACCACTCGACGTGATTACTAATGAGAATTTATATACCTTATACGGGATTGATGCAAAGTTACAATTAGATGAAACGGGGCAGTATCCAATCTGCGTCGACTTTAGTATCAAATAAGCTTAAGGAGAGAATATGTCAAATAAACTATACCACAAGAATTTTAACATCTTAGTTTTAGGGCAAATCATTTCGTTATTTGGAAGTTCGATTCAACGATTTGCTTTGTCATTATATTTATTAGATTTAACAGGATCGGCGAGTATCTTTGCAACCATTCTTGCGATTTCAATGATTCCAGTCGTTTTAATGTCACCAATTGCGGGAATTTTAGCCGACCGTGGAGATAAGAAAAAGTTAATGGTTAGCCTTGATATATTAAGTGCTATTTTATTAATTTTCTATTCAGTTATTGTCTTAAATGGGCAAGACAGTGCTTGGATGATTGCTATGGTAATGGTAATATTATCAGCTATTTCAACCATTTATCAACCTGTTGTGAATACGTGTATTCCAATTGTTGTAAAAGATGATCAATTAGTTCGCGCCAATGCGATTATTCAACAAGTCTCTTCACTAAGTAACTTCCTTGGCCCAATTTTAGCCGGAATGTTATATGGATTTTTCGGAATTACAGGTGTGATTACGCTAAATATGGTGAGCTTTTTATTCTCAGCTATCCTTGAGTTATTTTTAGATATTCCACATCAAAAATCTGAGGAAAAACAATCGTTTAAAACTGTGTTTGTGACGGATATGAAGGAAAGCTATCGTTATTTAAGATATAAAAATCCAATCGTTTTTCGCATGCTTTTATTCTCGGGATTTTATAATCTCTTTTTAGTACCAGTCTTTAGTGTTGCGGCACCTTACTTAATTAAAGTCACATTCGGATTATCGTCACAAGTTTATGGAATTGCAGAAGGAATCATTGCTCTTGGGATGATTATTGGAGGATTGATTATTACCGCGAAACCAACAAAATTCCACATCAAACGTGTACACCATTTACTGTACTTTACCTCAATATCAATGGTGATGATGGGAATCTCAGTTTACTTATTTCAAAACGGACTAAGCACAGCTCTTATCAGTGTTATCTTATTTACCGTATTTGGGATGATCATCATGGGAATTCTAGGTGTAGCCAATGTATTAAGTGCTGCATACTTATATCAAGCAACTGATGGGGCTATGCTTGGAAAAATTTTAGCCTTTGGATCAGCTTTTGCAATATTATGCATTCCACTAGGACAGATTCTATTTGGAGGCATGATTGAGATGTTGACACAGAACATTTACTGGTTGATTTACGTGGCAGCCATCTTTGTATTTGGAGTCACAATGCTCGTACGCTCAAATGTTTTACAAATTAAAGAAGAAATAAAAAACAGTTAGAGTTCATCTAACTGTTTTTTAATTTCTACTATTATTTCGATATTGAAGTGGGGTGCATTCATACGTTTGTTTAAACATTTTAATAAAATTACTACTATAAAGATATCCTGTTTCAGTTGCAATATCAGCAATACTTTTATCCGTTGTACACAACAGATTCGCCGCTAATGTCATGCGTAGAGAGGTTGTGAATTCTCCAATCGACATATGATATTGATGAGAAAATCCGGCTTTTAACTTTTGTGGATTTAATAAAACTATTTCACTCAGTGTTTCAATCGTTGGAGGGTTAGAAATATTTTGAGTTAAAATATCATGAGCCTTTTGAATACTTTTAATATCCCTAGCACTTAAATTAAGATAACGATCTTTCCCAATTTGAACCTTTCCATGATGAAGTTGCTTCGTAAACGTATTATCATCAGATTCCTCGACTGTCTGAATAATCAACGAAATACATTGTAAAATACAACTTTCAAGCATTAAGGAATCGAGCATATTTTTGTTGGATAAAGTTTGCATTGTTTGTAAAATAGACATGACTTCAAGTGGAAGATAATTATACGTATAGTTTGTTGCAAATCGCTCAAAATCAAAATCATTTTTTAATAAAGGGCGAATCACATCATTGAAATAATTTTCATAAATCGTGATTTCTGCACCATGAAAATGTTGTCCTTTTGTCCAATTCTGCTTCCCTTTTAAATCTTTTTCTACAACGAAAAAAGAAGAAGGTTTAAAAGAAGAAATGGGTTGATTATCAATTTGAAATTCTGTTGTCCCTTTGTGAACCGTTCCAAATCGAACAAGTCGCTGTGGGTTATCAAAATTTAATGTAAAATGATGGGGAATCGTATAATCAGCAATCCCGAACTCATAATAACCAGGGCGTTCGTATAATAAGAAATAGCCATTTTCAGGATGTTCAATATCTTTGAAAATTTTACAATACTTCTCTTGGAATGCCTTGAAATTTAACTCATAAAGGACCGCTTCTCGAAACTCCTCTGAAGAGTGAACGATTGTCATGCTAAAACCTCGCTGTCAAAAAAACTGATTTTAATTAAGTATAACATACTACAAAAGTCGTTTTCAAAATGTATCTTTAAATGATTGAATTCGATAAAATAATTGACTTTTTGTCTCTAAATGAGTTAAAATCTAATTATAAAAAATTAAATAATGAACTAGAACAAACGACACATGTAGTGCTTTGCACGTAAATCTGATTACGGTACAAGGTGACTTCGTGTGTCTTTTTTTGCGTTCTTTTACGAAAAGAAAGGAAAGATACTATGCCAAAAACAAAAATTCAAAAATTATTCTTTGCTGTACTAACTGTTTTTATTACAGTTCATTTATTCGTCTTTTATAACGTAGCCATTGAAATGGGAGGAATGTCAAATCAAGTCTTTGTTACTTCTTTAAAAATCGTTCCGATTGAATTAATCTTCGCCTTACTTATTGAAATATTTATTGCAGGTCCTCTTTCAGAAAAACTTGCTTTTAGTATGATTGATTTCAAAAAAGATAGCCAAGTGATTATTACAACCGTATTTATTTGCTCGACTATTGTCTTCATGTGTCCCTTAATGTCATTAGTTTCAACTATTTTATTCCACGGTTTCACAAGCGAACTAATTGCTACTTGGTTCCAAAATATTGTGATTAACTTACCCTTTGCTTTCTTTACTCAAATTTTCTTTGTTCAACCCTTTGTTAGATATATTTTCCGATTTGTCTTTAAACACCAGTTAGATAATGAAAAACAGTACGATACAAATGAAATTGAAGTCGCTTAAGATGAAAAAGTTATCCTCCTAATTGAGGATAACTTTTTTTCTAATACTAAAATATGACATCCAAACGGAATAAAGGGGGGATGATTGACATAAAATAAAGAGAATTCACAATTAAATAGTATTAAGCATGATGAAACGTGCTTATTCAAACCATCATTAAAACGTAGAGGTTGCGAAGGCTTAAGAGTACTAATAACGAGGTAAGCGCGATGACTTATTGGGAAAGGAAGATTCGCCGAAGAGATTAACTGACGCTTTAAGGTTAATTCTCTGGGGGTGCATAAAAGATATGCATCACTGTCACAAAAATCACTTTGTGGTGTGCTACATTTGAGGATATCCCAACCGATTTTTCGGTATATTAAAGGCCCCTTGAATGTATTCGAGGGGCTTTTTTAGTGCCTTATCAAAATGAAAAAAGGAGTCTAGGATGAAACTACATGGAACAATGAACATTGAAAATCAACAATTATTTATTGGAGGGGTAAGTTGTCAAACATTGGTTAACACTTATCAAACACCACTTTATGTCTTTGACGAAGCACTACTTAGACAAAATTGCAAAGATTATAGGAAGCATTTTAAAGTTGAGGAGCGAGGGAATCGTGTGGCTTATGCCGGAAAAGCTTTCTTGCCACTTTACATGTGTCACCTGATTAAAGAAGAGGGGCTTTATCTTGATGTTGTATCTGGTGGTGAACTGTATACTGCTTATAAAGCTGATTTTCCAATGGATCATGTTTTGTTTCATGGTAATAATAAGACATTTGATGAAATCAACATGGGCTTAGAGTATGGTGTCGGTGTTTTTGTAGTTGATAATTACTATGAACTAGAGACGCTAAATACAATGTGTCATAAACGTGGTAAACAACAAAATGTTTATTTAAGAATTACACCTGGTATCGAAGCACATACACACGACTACATTAAAACAGGACAAATCGATTCGAAATTTGGATTCACCTTATCGAATGGGGACTTACAAAGATGTCTTGAAGTGTTTCATAAGTATGAGCATTTAAATTTAATTGGTTTGCATGCGCACATTGGATCACAAATTTTTGATGTGAATCCCTTTTTAGATGAAGTTGAGATTATGATGACACTCGTAAAAGATATTAAAGAGCAATTTGGATTTGAGATTACTGATGTTGATTTAGGTGGAGGAGTCGGCGTTTATTACACAGAGAAGGATGCACCTAAATCGATTGCACAGTTTTGTGAGGCAATTTTAACAAAAGCCCAGACGGTTTGCGAAACTTTACAAATAGATATTCCAAGATTGATTATTGAACCAGGGCGCTCAATTGTTGCCAATGCAGGAAGTACTTTATATACGGTTGGGTCAATGAAAGATATTAAAGATGTTAGAACTTATGTTAGTGTCGATGGAGGAATGACAGATAATATTAGGCCTTCTTTATATCAAGCGGTTTATGAATGTGCCATTGCAAATTGGATGGAATCAGGAAACGAGCGTCATGTTACGATTGCCGGAAAATGTTGCGAAAGTGGGGATATCTTAATAACTGACGTTGACGTAAATAAGATTGAAAGTGGGGACATTTTGATTATCACCTCAACAGGTGCTTATGGTTATTCCATGTCCTCAAATTATAATAAAATTCCAAAAGCAGCAGTTGTTGCTGTGAAAGATGGTGAGGCTCAATTAATTTGTCGTCGTCAAACATATGAAGAACTTCTATCACTAGAAGTTTAAAGAGGTAAACAGGAGGGGAATTAAATGGGGATTTTAGTGCATAAATATGGCGGCACATCAGTTGCAAGTACGGATAAAATCAAAAATATTGCTAAAAAAATAGTCGCTGAAAAAGAAAAGGGACATGATCTGGTCGTTGTTGTTTCAGCCATGGGAAAAACCACAGATGATTTGATTGAATTATCAAAAAAAATATCAACTAATCCTGATAAACGAGATCTTGATATGCTCTTATCAACGGGGGAACAAGTATCCATTTCCTTATTATCGATGGCGCTTAAAGAATACGGTGTGGATGCAATTTGTTTAACCGGATTTCAGGCTGGTATCAAAACCCAAGGTCCTCATACAAAAAATAAAATCATTGATATCGACATTGAAAAAGTAAAATCGTATTTAAAAGAAGGAAAAGTTGTCGTCGTCGCAGGATTTCAAGGTATGAATGAAAAAGGTGACATTACAACACTTGGTCGTGGGGGTTCCGATACAACAGCTGTCGCTTTAGCAGCCAAACTACGAGGAGGATGTCATATTTATACGGATGTCGATGGAATCTACTCTGTTGATCCGCGTCTATATAAAGAGGCAAAGAAATTAGATGATATTAGCTATGAAGAAATGATGGAAATGGCGAGTCTTGGAGCTGGAATCATGGAACCAAGAGCTGTTGAAATTGGTTGTAAATATCAAATTCCAATTTATGTAGCATCTAGTCAGCATGATATCACGGGGACAACAATTAGGGGAGTTGATCATAATATGGAGGAGAACGTCATTACAGGATTAAGTATCAGTGACGATGTGTTAATGGTGACTATCAGCAATCTTGAATTTAAGGTTGAAAATATTGCAATAGTTTTTGAAAAATTAGCAGAAGCGAATATTAATGTGGATATGATTAGTCAAACGGGACCGATTAATGGGATCGTTAATCTTTCTTTTACTGCATCAACAGACGATTATGATGTCATCAAGGAAGTCATGCAACAACTAAAAAAACAGTATCAAGAAATTGACATTGAACTTGAAGATGATATTACAAAAGTCTCAGTGATTGGGGTTGGAATGTTGAATCAAAGTGGAGTAACGGAAAAAATATTTAGAATTCTAGCTAATCATCATATCTCATTTAGACAGGTAACGACATCTGAAATCAGCATTTCCTATACCATCAATAAAAAGGATAAGGCAACAACAGTTGCTGTTTTAGCCGGAGAATTAGGCTTATAACTTAGGGGAGTGATTAATTTGAAAAAAGTAAATGTTGCAATTGTAGGGGCGACTGGATTAGTTGGGCAAACTTTTTTAAAGGTACTCGAGGAGCGTCAGTTTCCGATTAATCATTTATTTCTACTAGCATCAAGTCGCTCGGTTGGAAAAAAAATCGAGTTTGCTGGAAAAGTTTACACGGTAGAAGAGTTAACACCAGATTCCTTTAATAAAGACATTGATATCGCGTTATTTTCAGCAGGTGGAAGCGTCAGCAAAAAGTATGCACCGATTGCTGCGGCTCATGGTATACGTGTTGTTGATAACTCGAGTGCTTGGCGAATGAATGACAAGATTCCTTTAGTCGTGCCAGAGGTTAATGCGAATGTATTAACGGAGGATGATTATATTATTGCAAATCCAAACTGCTCAACCATTCAATGCGTCGTGCCGTTACAAGTATTGCATAAAGCTTATCAAATTAAACGAATTGTCTATTCAACGTATCAGGCTGTATCAGGTTCAGGTGTGAAAGGATTAAGGGATTTAGAAAGTGATATTCAAGGAGAAAGAGTGTCATTTTATCCGCATCCGATTGCCTATAATTGTCTACCTCATATCGATGATTTTTTAGATAACGGATATACAAAAGAAGAAATGAAAATGGTTAATGAAACGAGAAAAATTCTTGGAGATAATAACCTAAAAATTACAGCCACCACAGTTCGAGTACCTGTTAGATTTGGACATAGTATTGCCATTAATGTCGAGCTTGAACACCCTTTTGAATTAGAAGAGGTAGTTGAAAAATTAAGAGCGGCTGAGGGAATTGTAGTAGTAGATGATGTTGCAAACAATGAATATCCACTTGCTCTTTGTGCTGAGGGAAAAGATGAAGTGTTTGTCGGACGAATTCGTCGTGATTTTAGTGTTGAAAATGGATTAAATTTATGGGTAGTTGCCGATAACATAAGAAAAGGAGCGGCGACAAATACCGTTCAAATTGCACAGCAATTATTAAAATACTTATAAATGTAGCTTTTTACGCAGAAAGAGTTGAACTAGGATGACTAAATTTATTGGAGCAGGAGTCGCATTAATTACGCCGTTTAAAAATGAGGAAGTAGATTACGAAGCTCTTCGCGCTTTGATTGAATGGCATATTCAAAATTCCACAGATGCCATTATTGTTTGCGGAACAACTGGTGAATCTGCCACGATGAGTGATACAGAGCGAAAAACGGTGATTAAGTTTACGGTAGAAGTTGTAAAATCTCGTATTCCGGTCATTGCTGGAAGTGGGAGCAATAATACGCCCTACGCGATTGAATTGAGTCGGTATTGTGAATCAGTTGGCGTAGATGGTTTGCTTGTCGTGACACCTTATTATAATAAGGCAACAGATTTAGGACTGATCAAACATTATGAAGCTATCGCGTCATCGGTTAAGATTCCAATTATTTTATATAATGTTCCCTCAAGAACAGGAGTTAATTTGAAACCACATGTAGTGAAACAACTGAGCGGGATTAAAAATATTATTGGAATTAAGGAAGCGAGCGGTGATTTTTCACAAGTTGCTGAAATCAT
Organism: uncultured Turicibacter sp.; assembly: GCF_938044715.1. Taxonomy (NCBI): domain Bacteria; kingdom Bacillati; phylum Bacillota; class Erysipelotrichia; order Erysipelotrichales; family Turicibacteraceae; genus Turicibacter; species uncultured Turicibacter sp. Next base: position 11,803 of record NZ_CALIOS010000068.1, on the reverse strand, counting down.
GAGATTATGTGGTTCTGATTTTGCGATGTACAGTGGAAATGATGATATGATTGTTCCCATTTTATCGCTTGGCGGAGTCGGTGTAATTTCCGTCGTGAGTAATATTTTACCTAAAGAAACGCATGAACTAGTCATGAGTTATTTACAAGGTGATACGAATAAAGCTTTAAGGTTACAACTTGCGATGAAGTCATTGATTGATGCTTTATTTATCGAAGTAAATCCAATCCCGATCAAAACAGCTATGAATTTGCTGGGAATGAAGGCCGGAACTTTGAGATTACCTTTATGTGAGATGACAGAAGAACATGCAAAAATACTTAAAGAAGAACTTACAGCTTATGGAAAGTGGCACGAGGTGAAGTAACATGATTAGAATTGGACTTAGTGGATGTTTAGGGACGATGGGACAAATTATCAGTGAGTTGATTGAACAACAAGATGGGGTAGAGCTAGTGTTTGGAATTGATAAGCGAGCGGGAGAGATTGACGTTTTGTATCCAGTTTTCTCTTTACCAAAGGAAGTTAACCTCTCATGTGATGTCATCATTGATTTTTCAAATGCGGGCAATGTCGATGATTTAATTGATTATTGTATCTCGAATCAGGTGGCGGCTGTTATTGCTACAACAGGGTTAAGTGAGAAGCAAGAAGAAAAGATTAAAGAGGCAGCACGCATCATTCCGATTTTTAGATCGGCCAATACATCGCTTGGAATCAATGTGTTACTTGATTTAGTGAAGAAGGCAACAAGTATTTTAAGTGATAATTTTGATATTGAGATCATTGAAAAACATCATAATAAAAAAGTTGATGCACCGAGTGGAACAGCATATATGATTGCGAGTACGATTAATGAGGAGCTCCATCATTCGATGAAATATAATTATGGCCGTCAAGGAAATGACTCAAAGCGTTTAGAAAATGAAATTGGAATTCATTCAGTTCGTGGTGGAACCATTCCCGGGGAACATATCGTTATTTTTGCTGGCTTAGATGAAGTTATTGAAATCAAACATACTGCATTATCAAAAAAAATATTTGCAAAGCAAGCTATTAAAGCAGCTGAGTTTATTGCCCATAATAAACCACAGTTATATAACATGGGAGATTTAATGAATCAATACTAGGGGGGATTTTTTAGTGATGAAGGAAAAACAGTTATTAACTGATCCATATGAAATTGCACACTTTATTAAAGAAGCAAAAAAAAGTACACCGGTTAAACTTTATATCAAGGGTGACTTAGAAGGTGTGGAGTTTCCGAACTGTAAAGTATTTGGCGAAGGTCATTTTAAAATCGTATTTGGTGAATATAGCGAGATTGAATCTATTTTAGAAAAACATCAAGCTAAGATTGAGTACTATGAAATGGAAAATGACCGTCGTAATTCAGCCATTCCAATATTAGATTTGAAACAGATTAAAGCACGAATTGAACCAGGTGCTATTATTCGAGATCATGTGACGATTGGTGAAAATGCCGTTATTATGATGGGGGCTGTCATTAATATTGGAGCCGAAATCGGTGAAAATACAATGATTGATATGAATGCTGTCGTGGGAGCTCGAGGAACAATTGGAAAAAATGTTCATATCGGAGCGGGATCAGTCATTGCAGGTGTTCTTGAACCACCTAGTAAAACACCTGTGATCATTGAGGATGATGTGATGATTGGAGCCAATGTGGTTATTTTAGAAGGGGTTCGAGTTGGAAAGGGAGCAGTTGTAGCGGCAGGAGCTGTTGTAACGGAAGATGTCTTGCCAAATACCGTAGTAGCGGGAATGCCTGCCAAAGTCATCAAACAAAAAGATGAACAAACAAAAGACAAGGTGAAAATACTAGAAGATTTAAGATAATTTTTAGTCGAATATAAAAAGATTAATCTTAGGTATTATTTCTTAGATTAATCTTTTTATTTTATTTTCTTGCTATGGAGTTAACTCCATACCCTATAATAACTTTGTAATGAAATTTCTAATAGTTATAGTAGGTGAGAAAAGAGAGCACTTTATAGGAATTTTTGAAAAGGGGATTAAAATATGACAAGTGCTGAAGTTAGTAAAAAATATAATATTTCTATTGATACATTACGGTATTATGAGAAGATTGGCCTTCTCCCACCTATAAAGCGTGATTCTAAAGGTTATCGTGTTTATACAGAACAAGATTGTAATTGGATTTATTATATTAAGGTGATGCGAAATGCAGGGGTTTCGATTGAAGCCTTAATCGAATATTTCGATTTATTTCAAAAAGGGGAATCCACGATTAACAAAAGAAAAACAATTCTTTTAGAACAACGCGATCAACTAGCTAAAAAGGTTCAGGAGATGCAAGACACATTAGCCATGTTAACTCATAAAATTGATATTTATGAGGAACTGCTATTAAAGTTCGAAGATGAAAAGTTAAGAGGATTAGAAAATTAAGAAAGAAGGAATAAAAATGAAACAGGTGACATTAAATAATGGATTGAAAATGCCTATTTTAGGGTTCGGTGTTTACCAAATTACAGATTTAAAAGAGTGTGAACGTGCGGTATTAGATGCGATTGAAGTAGGGTATCGATTAATTGATACCGCACAAGCGTATGGTAATGAGGAGGCAGTCGGAAGAGCTATCAAAAAATCATCGGTTCCAAGAGAGGAATTGTTTATTACCACAAAAGTATGGATTTCAAATGCAGGATATGAAAAAGCAAGGCAATCACTAGAAGAATCATTAAAAAAAATGCAACTTGATTACATCGATTTAGTTCTCATACATCAACCTGTTAATGATTATTATGGAACGTATCGCGCAATGGAGGAAATGTATAAGGAAGGGAAAATTAAGGCGATTGGAGTAAGTAATTTTTATCCGGATCGTTTAGTAGATATTTGTTTATGCAATGAAATTATTCCAGCCGTTAATCAGGTAGAAGTTAATGTCTTTCATCAGCAAACAGATGCTCAGGAGTATATGAAAAAATATAATGTTCAAATGGAGGCATGGGCACCCTTTGCTGAAGGTAAAAACGATATGTTTAATCAACCTCTTTTAAAAGAGATTGGAACGAAATATGGGAAGTCGGTTGCACAAGTTATCTTAAGATGGTTAGTTCAACGTAATATTGTTGTATTAGCTAAATCAGTCCGTAAAGAAAGAATGGAAGAAAATATAAATATTTTTGATTTTGAATTAAGTCACGATGAGATGAACAGGATTAGTGAATTAGATAAGGGTGAAAGTTCATTCTTCTCACACTATGATCCAAATATTATTGAATTTTTAGCTAATCTAAGTAGATAAAGAGTCAGATTAAATTTAAGTTTGATGGTGTAATAAGACAGGTAAGACCCCTAAATCGTAAAATTTCTGATAATTTAAAATGGCAAACCTCAATTATTTAATACTAAATAATTGAGGTTTTTTTTTGATTTTTAATAAAAATATCGAGATGATGAAATCGACTTACGTTACACTATTGGCGGAAACGTTTTTAATTTTTAATCGCTTTCTATAGAAGAATAAAATATAATATGATACTATCATAGTAGAACTTATCGAAAAATGTAGTAAATTGAGTGAAGAGGTTGACAGATGTTTAATTACGAACAAATCAAAAAATTTACTGACGTAGAGATTTTAATCTATAACTATATCATGCAAAATTCTCAAAATATTCGTTATATGACGATTAGAGAACTAGCAGATGCGGTTCATGTTTCGACTTCTGCGATTATGCGCTTTTGCAAAAAACTTGATTGCGAAGGATATGCTGAATTTAAAGTGCAATTTAAAATGCATTTAGAAGAAATAAAAGAAAAACAACCATTAAACGATATTTCAGAAATCATACATTATTTTCAAAGTGTTAATAATGAGGAATTTGAGCAAAATATTAGTCAAGTTGCGCAATTAGTGAGTCAAGCCAAACAAATTATCTTTGTAGGGATTGGAACATCAGGAATTCTTGGAAAGTACGGAGCACGCTATTTTTCAAACATTGGAAAATTTAGTTACTTTATCGACGATCCATTTTACCCAAACATCGGAGGAATTAGCGATGATGCTGTTGTCATCATGCTATCGGTATCAGGAGAAACTGAACAGACATTAAACTTGGCCAGATTCTTTTTACAACAACGTTGTACGTTAGTTAGTATTACCAATAGTACAAACTCAACGTTAGCTAAAATGTCCCAATATAATCTATCGTATTATATGACCAACCAAAAAAATCAAAAAGAATATGATATTACAACTCAGGTTCCAGTCGTTTTTATTTTAGAATCCATTGGAAGAAGACTGACGTTAAATGCGTAAACACAGGCTATTGTGTTACGCATTTTTTATTGTCACAAGTTGTTTCGTTTTGGGAACAAATATCAAAGCGATGTTACAAATGCTTATCGCTTACAAAAATAATGACAGAAAGGGCTTTATTAAATACAATAGGTATGCAACACAGTTAGAGAATTAGATGGAGGTATTACAAATGGCAATCGATTATAGCCAAACGGCAAAAGAATTAGTTGCTGCCTTAGGTGGCAATGAAAATATTAACAATGTAACACATTGTGCAACACGTTTACGTTTTATTTTAAAAGATCATTCAGTTGTTGATAAAGAAACAGCAAGTAAAATTAAAGGAGTTATTACAACAGTAGAAGCTGGAGGACAGTTCCAAGTTGTTATCGGAAACCACGTTAAGGATGCGTATGAGCAAGTTTTAAAATTAGTTGATGTAAGTGAAGAAAAAGGATCAACTTCAACTGAAAAAGTAGGAGTATTTAGTAAAATTATTGATATTATTTCAAGTATCTTCGCACCATTCTTATACACATTAGCTGCTTGTGGGATTTTACAAGGAATCTTAGGGGTACTAGTTGCGTTAGAGTGGATTGATACAGCAGGTGGAACATACCAAGTCCTAAACTTTATTTCTTGGACAGCGTTCACATTCTTGCCAGTTTTAATTTCGATTACAGCAGCGAAAAAATTTAAAATTAATGAGTTTATTGCTGTTGTTATTGCCTGTGCGTTAATTTCACCAGATTATAATGCAATGGTAAATGACGGAACACAGTTAAGCTTCTTAGGAATTCAAATTCAGATGTTAAGTTATACATCATCAGTTATCCCAGTTATTTTAGCAGTATGGGTAGCCTCTTATGTAGCAAGATTCTTTGAAAAAATCTTACCAACTGTTATTCGTAACTTATTTACACCAATGTTTACAATTGCTATCATGGTTCCATTTACGTTATTAGTATTCGGGCCATTCGGAGCAACAATTGGTGGAGCAATTGGAGATACATACAATTACTTATATAACTTAAGCCCAATCGTGGCAGGTATTATTGTGGGTGGACTTTGGCAAGTATTAGTTATCTTCGGGGTACATTGGGGAATCACACCTGTTACAGTTGGAAACTATGCATCACTTGGATATGATACATTTACGGCACTTCAAGCATCTGCAGTCTTCTCACAAGCCGGAGCAGCATTTGGAGTCTTCTTAAAAACAAAAGATAAAGAATTAAAAGACGTTTCATTACCAGCCGCTATTACAGCCGTATTCGGAATTACAGAACCTGTTGTTTATGGAGTTAACTTACGTCTGAAAAAACCAATGATCTGTGGATGTATTGCGGGAGCAATTGGTGGAGCTATTGCAGGAGCATTCAATGCTGTATCTTGGAGCTATAACATGCCTGGTATTGCAACAATCCCTGCTTTCTTCAAGGCAGGACACATGACACCATTCATTGGTTTCTTAATTTCAATCGTTGTTTCATTCGTACTTGGTATGGTCTTAACAATGATCGTTGGATTTAAAGAGGATAACAAATAAGGAGGTAACAAACATGAGTCAATTACCTAAAAACTTTCTATGGGGTGGAGCTGTTGCAGCCCACCAAGTAGAAGGTGGTTACAACAAAGGTGGTAAAGGAATCAGCATCGTTGATGTTCTAACGGGGGGAGCACATGGTGTAGACCGAATTATTACTGAAACGATTGAAGAGGGAAAATATTATCCAAATCATGAAGCCGTTGATTTTTATGGTCATTATAAAGAAGATATTGCATTATTTGCAGAACTTGGATTCAAATGTTTTAGAACATCAATCGCTTGGACACGAATCTTTCCAAAAGGTGATGAATTAGAACCAAATGAAGAAGGGTTAAAATTCTATGACGATTTATTTGATGAGTTATTAAAATATAATATTGAACCAGTTATCACCTTATCTCACTTTGAAATGCCACATCATTTAGTTAAAGAATATGGTGGATGGAAAAATCGTAAAGTGATTGACTTCTTTGTTAGATATAGTGAAGTGGTCATGAAACGTTACAAAGATAAAGTGAAATACTGGATGACCTTCAATGAAATCAATAATCAAAAAAATTATAAATATCCACTGTTTGGATATACTTGTTCAGGCGTTATCTTCAATGAAGATGAAAATCCAGAACAATGCATGTACCAAGTCGTGCATCATCAATTAGTCGCAAGTGCTAAAGTTGTAAAATTGGGACATGAAATTAATCCAGATTTCCAAATTGGATGTATGATGGCTTGCGTTCCATTATATCCATACTCTTGTAAACCAGAAGACATGATGTATTCAGTAGAATCGATGCATGATCGTTACCTATTCTCTGATGTTCATGTACGAGGAGAATACCCATCTTATGCCATTAAGGAATGGGAACGTAAAGGATTCAATATCCACATGGAACCAGAGGATAAAGATATCTTAAAAGCTGGAATCGTCGATTACATTGGATTAAGTTACTACATGACAAATGCGGTCAAAGCAGGTGCGGTTGTAGAAGGGAATGGATTAGATGGATTCCCTGGAAGTGTGCCAAATCCACACGTTAAATCATCAGATTGGGGATGGCAAATTGACCCGATTGGATTACGTTATGCCTTAAACTTATTATACGAACGTTATCAAAAACCATTATTCATCGTTGAAAATGGATTTGGAGCAATCGATAAAGTCGAGGAAGATGGATCAATTAACGATGATTACCGCATTGATTACTTAAAAGCACACATTGAAGAAATGAAAAAAGCTGTCACTTTAGATGGTGTTGATTTAATGGGGTATACACCTTGGGGATGTATTGACTGTGTATCATTCACTACGGGTGAATATAAAAAACGTTACGGATTCATTTATGTTGATAAACATGATGATGGATCAGGAACAATGAAACGTATGAAAAAGAAAAGCTTTAACTGGTATAAAAACGTCATTCAGACAAATGGAGAAGAATTATAATAAAAAAAGGTGCTACCGTGTAGGTGCACCTTTTTTGTTACTCTGATTCTAAAGTAGTTCCAATGGCAGCTACAATAGCACCAAATGTTTGAATCCAACTACCGATAAAAATATAGATATTTCCTCTGATTTTAAATCCTTGTAACAGTTCGTATCCACCATATGCCTGTAAGCTATTCCCAAAAGTTTGTGTAAAGTTGCCGTAAGCACTCAGTAATTCTGCAGGATTGTTAGATTCTTTGAGTTCGCTAATACCAGCTAAGTATGCGCCATAGCCTTGTAAGAGATTTCCGACGATAATGAGTTGATAAACCTCATCTTTTTCAAGTTCTGATTGAAGGCTATAAAGGACTGCAAGATTTCCACTGGCTCCAATTTCGTTTCCGATTGTTCCAAGTAAAGAATCATTTCCTAATGCTTCAATTCCATTACCAGAAGCTTGTAGAATGTTTCCCCACTGACCTAAGTCGGTCACTAAATTTTGAGCCTCTTCCTCAGTTAGAAAATTTGATCCTAAAAAGGTGCCATCAAAATCAATGCCGGTAAAAAAGGGGGAAATCCCGAGGGATGCAACAACTGTTCCAGTTGCATCAATCCAGGCTCCAACGATTTCATCCATTGTGGTCTGTTTCATGCTAATCTCCTCCCTTGAACTCACTTATTATTATTCTAAGTCGCTTTAATGATTTAGAGCGTGTACAGGCCTACTTTTGAAGTAAAATTAAGACACAGGGATAGATTCTGCCACCAGATAGATATAATTAAAGAGATTTTTTTTAACAATGAAAAATCTCCTAATTAATGAAAGATTATGTCTCATACTGTCCATTAAAAAGCTTAAGTCGTGAGGGTAAAGATAAAAAGTAAAAAAAATATATAGATATATAGAAAAAGTCCACTTAATATATAATATTGAAAATTGAATGCGCTAACAGGGTGAATTAAAATAGAGCTATAGTTGATAAAACTTAATTCAAAAATAATAGTCCGTGGGGGAAAAATAATGAAGGATATGTTTTTAACGAAAAATAAATTACAAGCTCGTACCGATGAAATCGCATCTTATCGTTATCGAGAAGGATTCAGCTTAGGGACTTTAGAAATAAAAGAAGATGTATCAGGTGAAGTTAATCCAGCTTTAGTTCATGAATTTGATGGTGAAATTGCCATTGGAGATCGTTGGTCAGGTCGCGATAAATACTTATGGTTACATAAAAACGTAACAATCCCAGCAAACTGGAGCGGAAAAAAAGTTTTAGGAATTTTTGATTATGGAAATACAGGAGCCGGAAATAATTCCGGATTTGAATCGTTACTTTATGTGAATGGGGAACCTTTCCAAGGGGTTGATAGTAATCATAAAGAAGTCTTCTTCAAAGAAGAACACATTGGACAAGAAATTTCATTACAATTCCGTTTATGGTCAGGTCTTGAAGGTGGAGGAGTGCCAACATCACAAGAACACCGTATTAATTGTGCAATGATCGCCTGGTTAGATGAAAAAATTGACGATTTATACTATAATGCGCACGTTATTTTAGAAACGTTAGACATTTTAGATGAATTTAATCCTGTCCGTGCTAAATTACAAAAGGCATTAAATGATAGTTATAAATTAATTGATTGGTCATACCCAGGATCAGAATCATTCTATGAATCGTTACACGAAGCAAGCGATTTATTAAATGAGTTAATTGATCGCATTGGAAAGCATTCAGATATTCATGTCACTTGTATTGGTCATACTCATATTGACGTGGCATGGTTATGGCGTTTAAAACATACGAAAGAAAAATGTGCGCGTTCATTCTCAACAGTAATGCGTTTAATGGAACAATATCCAGAATATATTTTCTTACAAACTCAACCACAACTTTATGAATATGTAAAACATAACTATCCTGATTTATATGAAAAAATCAAAGCTAAAGTAGCGGATGGACAATGGGAAGTTGATGGGGGAATGTGGGTTGAAGCAGACTGTAACTTAACATCAGGTGAGTCATTAACGCGTCAAATCTTAGTCGGAAGCAAGTTCATTAAAGATGAGTTTGGAAAAGATGTTGAATATTTATGGTTACCAGATGTCTTTGGTTATTCATGGGCGTTACCTCAGATTTTAAAGAAATCAGGAATTGATACATTTATGACAACTAAAATTAGTTGGAATCAATATAATCGTATGCCGCATGATACGTTCCATTGGAGAGGAATTGATGGAAGTGAAGTCCTAACTCACTTTATTACAACACCTGAACCATGGAGTGAACCAGGATCTTGGTTCTATACGTACAATGGTCGTATTAGTCCAAAAATCGTTAAGGGAGTATTTGATGCTTACAGTGAAAAAGAGTTAACGAATGAATTGTTAATTTCTTACGGATTTGGAGATGGTGGAGGTGGTGTTAACCGTGATATGTTAGAATATCGTCGCCGTATTGACAAGATGCCAGGACTTCCAAATATTAAAACAGGAACAGCATCAGATTACTTTAAAAACTTACATGAAAAAGTTAAAAATACAGATTCATATGTTCATACATGGGACGGAGAACTTTATTTAGAATATCACCGTGGAACCTATACATCTCAAGCTTATAATAAGAAAACAAATCGTCAATTAGAATTATTATATCGTCAGGCTGAATGGTTAATGGCAATGGCAGGTATTGAAAAAGATGAATTAGCTGCTGTTAAACAAGATCAATTAACAGAAGGATGGAAAATCATCTTATGTAATCAATTCCATGACATCATTCCAGGATCTTCAATTCGTGAAGTATATGAAGATTGTCATGATGATTATGAACGTGCAGAATGTTTAGCGACTGATTTACAAGCTGAAGCTTTAACAACATTCTCAAAAACATCAGCTCATACTTGGACGATTATGAATAACATGAACTGGAATCGTACAGAATTAGTGACAATCGATATCAAAGCGGACGGTACTTGGTACGATATTGATGGTAATCTGTTAAAGGCACAAAAACAAGAATCAAGCTGGGTGGTAGAAGTAAAAGATGTACCAGCGATGGGATGGACAACTATCCGTTTTGAAGAAGGAACAAGTAAAGAAGAAGCATCTGTTTTCAATGTAACGGAAAATAAAGTTGAAACACCATTCTATATCATCACATTAAATGAAGCGGGACAAATGACATCTATTTACGATAAAGAAGCAGATGTTGAAGTGTTAGCACAGGGAGAACGTGGAAATGTCTTACAAATGTTTGAAGATAAACCATTAGCACATGAAGCATGGGACATCGATTTATTCTACCAAGAAAAAATGCGCGAAGTAACAAATCTTCAATCGATTGAAGTCATTAATCAAGGAGCACTTCAAATCGATCTAAAATTAACATGGAAATACATGAGCACAACAATTGTACAAGATTTAATTCTTTATGCTAATAACAAGCGTATTGATTTTAAAACATGGGTAGATTGGCGTGAACGTAAACAATTATTAAAAGTTGCCTTCCCGGTCAATGTTCGTGCGACTTATGCAACGTATGATATTCAATACGGAAACGTGCGTCGTGCAACGAACTGGAATACAAGTTGGGAACAAGCGCGTTTTGAAACAGTCGCTCATAAATGGGTAGACTTATCAGAACGTGGATATGGAGTTAGCTTAATGAATGATTGTAAATACGGTCATGACATTAAAGATAATGTGATGCGTTTAACCTTATTAAAAGCAGCTACTCATCCAGACGTAGAACAAGATCAAGGTGAACATGAATTCACATACTCATTATTACCACATATCGGGGATTGGGTAGACGTTGATACAGAAAAGGCATCATGGGCGATTAATCAACCCTTACAAGCCATTGAAAAAGATTTAGGAACACGTCAATTCATGACCGTAGATAGTGACCAAGTTATTGTAGATGCCATCAAACGTAGTGAAGATGGAGAATACTTAGTGGTTCGAATACATGAATACACAGGTGGAAAAGATAACGTCACTGTATCACTTAACTTTGATGTTAAAGCATGGGCAGAAGCGGATTTACGCGAACGTTCAATTGAAGAATTTAAATCAACACCAATTGAATTAAAAGTAAAACCATATGAAATCAAAACAATTTTAATTAAAGCATAACAAAAAAGTCCTTAACCGCTAGACAGTCTAGTCGTTAAGGACAATTTTTATGAGGAGAATGATGAGATGTTAGAAACTAAAGTGAAAAGGTATCAATACGGTAACCCATTTCAAACTGATGCCGTCGTCATCAAACTGCCAATCTATCACGAACCCTTACAAAAACTATCGCATGAAAATGGGAATTTTATCTACAAATTAGAAAAAGGGGCTGCCGTTTATGGGCTTGGGGAAAGTGTGCGCGGAATTAATAAACGCGGTTGGTTTTACACAAGTTTTTGTACGGATGATGATATGCATACTGAAAATAAACACGCCCTTTACGGATCACATAACTTTTTAATTTGCAATGAATCACAACCATTCGGAATTTTTATCGATTATCCTGGAAAAGTTCAT
>NZ_CALIOS010000067.1:0-7471 GCF_938044715.1 uncultured Turicibacter sp. | reverse complement strand
GATTGGTTTAAATATGGAGAAAATGGGAATGTATGAAGAGAGCATTTCTTATTTGAAGATGAGCCTTCATTCACTAAGCCCAGATATGACGGAGTATCGTTATAAAATTCTTTATAATTTAGCCAAAGGATATTTTCAGGTCGACCAACTTGATTTAGCGTTAAATCATATTGACTTAGCACTAAGAGAGGGAGAGACGCCCCAACCTCTAACTCGGGCAGCTCACATTATTCTTAAAGGGATTGTTTTGCGCAAATGTGGTCGAATTCAAGAGGCCATAGACGTGCAAGTTGCTTTTATTGAAAATCCATGCTATCCGCCATTTGTCACCGAAGTTTATCAAAATTTAAGTTATTTATACAAATCTCAAGGGAGATTTGAAGAGGCATTGGAGGTTTTAAATCATTTAGTTCAGGTTGTGACCGATGAAGTAAAAAAGCATTTAGCACTTGGATTAATGGGGACTATTTATTACGAGTTAGGTGATTATGAACTGGCAGAGGATTACTTAAATCAATCAAAAGAAAAAATTTTAAAATATGGGATATTCGAACAAGCGAAAGCTGTCACGAGTTCTTTAATTGATATGTACATTTTAAAAGGAGTTGAATCACAGATGATTAACTTCTTTGATGAAATAAATGAGTATGTTGGTCAGAAGTATTTATCACCCGCTATTTTTCATCATGTCAAATCTTATTTGTTTGATCAATTTTATCATAATAAAATTGATGAAAGACAGTTCAAATTATGGATGTTTCATGTCGAATGTTTAGGAAGGGATTAAAATGAAGAGAAAATGATTAAGGTTATTCGTGATGATGGGGGTCTTCATCCATAGTAATTTATTCAATTTTGAAGTTTTAGCTTATGATCACACTACAGAACATGGTTGGGAAACGACCCCAGATATTCGTGTTTAAGTCGAATGATCATCACTTTAATTAAACTCGCTTCAATAATTGGAGCGAGTTTTTGTATGAAATCCCTTCAATAGGTTCTCGTCTATTAACTATTGCATATAGTAAGATAGGTAGAAATGAGTCAGATAAAATTGATCCTGAATTGGATAAAGGGTGATGAACATGTTGTGTATTTTTTGCGAATCTAAGTTTGAAGCGCAACAATTATTAGCTAAATTGAATGATTATAAAATCGTCACAGATTATCTCTTCAACATTTATGAAATAAAATTGAATGGGAAAGATATCATTTTGGTTCAAGCAGGAGAGGGAAAAGTTAATTTTGCTTATGCAATGGGTGTGATTACAGAGAAGTATCCGATTACCGCGGTTATTGGATTTGGAAATTGCGGATATATCGGAAAGCAAAAAAAAGATCTTGGAGATATTGCCATTTCAGATATGGTTTTCCAATATGATGTCGATTTTCAAGCCAATCATTATCGATTATTTGAAATTCCTGGAACTAATCAAGTTGTTTTCCCAAGTGACTTACATTTAAAGCAATTTGCTTTAATGGCTTGTAAGTATTTAGATTATAAGGGCCAGGTTGGACTTTTTGGAACAGCAGATCGTTTTATTAATAGTAGCATTATTTCCGAACATTTAAATCAAAGTTATCGCATTGAGTTTATAGATGTTGAGGCAGCTGTTTTAGGTCAAGTCGCTTATCGTCATCATCTCCCATTTATTTGTGTTAAAGCAATCTCTCATTATGGAGATGATGAAGCTTTTCAAACCTTTAAACAGGCGTTTCAAGCTGCTAATGAACGATCAAGTGATGTTGTTTATACGATGCTTGAGGCCATGACGCGAAAAGGTGTTTATTGTTAGGAATATAAAATAATTGAAAAAGACAACCTATAGTTGTCTTTTTTTGATGAATTTTATTTAATTTATGATATAACTGAGATAAGTTAATTTTTTTTAAGGTGGGATGAAGTAGATGAAAAATAGAATTTTAGTCGCTGATGATAATCAAGATATTCGTCAAATTCTTCAAATCTTATTAACAGGTGATGGGTACGAGGTTGTGACGGCTTGTAATGGTGAGGAAGCCATTGAATTAATGGATGAGAGTATTGGACTTGTGATTTTAGATGTCGAGATGCCAAAGAAGTCTGGGATTGTTGTCTGCTCTGAAATACGTCAGAAGTCTTTTGTTCCGATTTTATTTTTAACGGCCTATGGCCAAGAATCGGATAAAACGATGGGATTTTCAGCGGGTGGCGATGATTATATCACGAAACCTTTTTCAAATAGTGATTTATTGATCCGTGTTAAAGCATTATTAAGACGAGCGTATCAGTATCATTCAACGACTCAGGTAAAGGTAGAACCGACGATTACGATTGGTGATTTAGTGGTGGATTTGAATTCGACGCGTGTGATTTTAGAGGGAAAAGAGGTTTCCTTGACCACGACAGAATATGAGATTTTACGACTATTGATTACTCATCGTAAAAAAATATTTTCGATGGAACAAATTTATCAAAGTATTTGGAATGATTCAGGGCAAGTGATTGGTGACAATGCCGTCATGGTTCACGTGCGAAATTTGAGAAAAAAAATTGAGAAGGATTCAAAAAATCCAGTCTATATTAAGACGGCTTGGGGAAAAGGGTATTATGTGGATTAATCGATTTCTTGAAAAGGTAGGGTTACCAAAGTGGAGCTTAGTGATTACAGGATATGTGGTCATTTCATTATTACTATCTTTTATAAGTTATGTTATTTTAGAGGAATCACTTTATTCGTTAACGAGTAAAGTTGTGAATCAGTCTCCCAGTTATGCAGACGAAATGGATCGAATCAATCGAGATATTCAGGCGTACATTACGAATCATCAATTATCTTTAGAAAATGCTAAGCAACTAGAAGAATGGCATCGAGCACATGATGATTTGCTAATTTTGATTTACCAAGGAGATGAACTTTATTATGATTCAAGCTTAATCTCTTATGGGTATCAAGAATCTGATGTCATGTACATTCCAAAAACTTATGCACTCCAATTTAGTGACGGGACGGCTTGGATAGATATTTATCCGTTTTTTAATCTTAATTTTTATTTGTGGGGACGAGTATTGTGTGTCATAGCTTCGATGGTGATTTTTATGATTACCTTTATGACCTTGTTGCATCGACAGATTACTTATATCTTAGAAATTAGCCATGCCGTTGAACGAATGAAAAATGGTCAGTTATCGACTCAAATTGAAGTGAGAGGTCAGCATGAAATCTCTCAGTTAGCAGCAGACATTAATGACATGGCTAAAACTTTAGAACAACAAATAGAACTTGAGAAAGAATTAAAACAGCAAAACATTCAAATGATTAGATCACTATCTCATGACTTAAGAACCCCCTTAACCGCTGTTATCTCTTATTTAGATATCATCAAGCAGGAAAAAGATAAGGGAGAACAGACGAAATATCTAGAGATTGTGTCTAGCAAGGCATTTCAGATCAAATATTTAATTGATCAGTTGTTTCGTCAGTGTGTTGTAGAAGAAAAAAAAGCGCCAGTTATGACGCTAAATGCAGATGAGATGATTGAACAGTGTTTACATGAAGTCGTTTCTTCACTGGAAAGTGAAGGGTTTGAGGCTTTGGTAGAGGTTGAAATCGAGAATTCATTTAGTTTACAGATGGAACGTCATGATTTTTACCGTTTAATCGATAATATTTGTTCAAATTTATTAAAATATGCGGATGCTTCACATCCGATTAAGTTTAGAATTTGCGAATTAGAAGATGTTTTAGTTATCAAGGTTTGTAATAAAGTTTTACTTCAAATCAGTGATGAGATTGAAAGTCATGGAGTAGGACTGCAAAGTTGTCGTATGCTGATTGAGAGTGTTGGAGGAAAACTAGAAGTTTATCAAGAATCAGATCAGTTTATTTTTGAGTGTGAGTTACCAATCCTACAGAATTGTTAAGATTTTTCAACATAAATTTTAAAGATTTGGATGCTATAATACAGATGTTAGAAAAAGGAGGGAATGAAATGGCACTTGGTTATTTGTTTTTGTTATTTGTTATTTTATTTATTTTAGCATTTTTAATCGTTGTTCTTTTGATAAACGTTAAAAAGTCTAAACTAACACATGCTATGATCTGGATTTCAGCTGTTTATAGTTTTTGGTTAGCCTGGATAAATGTCACTTCATTGCCGACGAATTTTTATTTAGAACAAGGAATTGGAATTTTGATTGGTACAAGTGCATTAGTTGGACTTATTTTATATTATCGACATCGTACGGGATGGGCAAAAGGATTTGTTATTTTTTCCATTGTTGCAAACATTGTTCAATTATTTTTATTCTAATTTAAAAAGCAAACGCTCGATGTTTGCTTTTTTTATTTTCTATCAGTTTATTAACTCAATTAAGGGGCATATAAGAAAACAGACATGATGATCAGATAGGAAGTAAAAAAAATCCTTTTTTATTAAATCAGTTGTCTTATTTTAGGGAATTGCTGAATATAATGAATTAAATATGGTTTTCCTGGGAAATTTTAAAAGCTAGGGTAGCCCTAGCTTTAGAAGATATTAGGATGGAGACAACGTGTGATTATTTTAATTCAAATGACTGACAGTCAGTACATTCACATTGGACTGGGTTCTTTTCATGTGTTCCCACTGTGATTTGATTTAATTGACAGAAATGTTTTTGATTGTTATTAAATTTACAACTACTTACTGTACATTTGACACCTGGATTTTTATCATGCATTGTGATCATCCTCCAATAAATTTGTTGTTAAACAACAATTATAGTATGAGAATTTAGGAGTAAAGTTATGAATGTTAAATGTTTACAAATCAAATAATTTGAAAAACAAAATAATTTTGATATAATAAATAAAAAGCAATGACTGAATTCCAAAAAGAGGTGATTTAGAATGAAAAAAAAGAAAAAGGTCATTATCGGTTCAACGGTTGGTGCAGGATCTATTTTTGCGTTAGCAACTTGGATTATTGGGAATATGGTTTATGATGGAACAGTTGGAAAGAATCCGTCAGTTAGTGCAGAAGATATGACTGTTTTTTACACAGAGCGTGAAGATAAAGTGTTAGACACATTAGATAAATATGAACATGCTACAACCTTTGTACAGAGTCCTATAAATGGCTATGAGGTTGAAGTTTTAGATATTAAGGCGAATACGCCAACAAATGATGTGATGGTAATTGTTCACGGAATCGGAAGCAATTATCATGAGGTCTTAAATTCAGCATTTAATTATTTAGAAAATGGTTATAATGTGGTTGTTTACCATCAACGTCATACCGGATTAACAGGTGGTGAAAATTATACGTTTGGATTATATGAGCGATTTGATTTAGATGCTGTTGCAGGATTTGCTCGTGAGTTATATCCAAATGGAATTTTAGGAATTCACGGATTTTCGATGGGAGCTGCCACAGCAACGATGCATACTGAGTTAAATGAAAAAAGTAAATATGCTGATTTTTATGTGTTAGACGCGCCATATCATACGATGGAGAGTGCTGTTGAACTTGGAATTATCGCTGAAAATATTCCATTTTTACCGGTGAGTTATGCTAAATGGGCTGGGAATGTCGTGTTAAAACTTAAAGAAAATCTAGTTTATGATGATATTCAACCTGTTAAAGCTGTTTCGAATATTACGGTTCCCGTGTTATTAATTCATGGAACAGAAGATAAGGTTACCCCACCAGAGAGTAGCCAGTATATTTATGATGCGATTCCACATGAACAAAAAGAACTTTGGTACATAGAGGGACTCGGTCATTGTGAAGCGGATGACTTAATGGAGAAGGAGTATTTTAGTGGAATTTATCAATTTATCGAGAAATACGTTAGATAAGTTGAATGACAATATGAGGACAAGGGATCATCTCATTTCGTTTAGGCGAATTGGGATGATTTTTTTATATGACAAAAATGAAAGATTTCTGTCATCTAGTTCGATGTTATAAGATTAGGGCAGGAGATATAATGTATCTGTCAGTGAGTTTTAACAAAACTTTTTGAGGAGATGATGGAGATGAAATTTGTAATCGAAATCTTAAAAGTAATTGGTTTAGTCTTAATAGTAGGGATTAAAGAAGAGCATGTGAATGAGTGGTGCAAGTAGCATTTTAAATACATCAGTTTAATTAAAGGAAGATGGGAGAGATAATCATGCTAAGAGCAGTAATGGAAATTTTAAAAGTCATCGTATTAGTCTTAGTAATCGGAGTAAAAGAAGAGACTGTCAATGAGTTATATGTAGCAGAGTAAACTTGAGTTCACATAGATGAACTCTTTTTTTTGTGACAAAATTGTAAGGATAATTATACTAGACGCTAGGGTATAATAAGAGTAGTTGGATTTAGAAGTGGAGGTATCATTTTGCAAAAAATTATGATTATTGAAGATGCAGAAGTGATTCGTGAAGAGCTTCAAATTTTTTTAAGCCGTTATGGTTATGAGGTTGAAGCACCAACGGACTTTTCAAATATTGTAGAACAGGTAGAAACGATCAAGCCACAATTAATTTTATTAGATATTAATTTACCTGTTTTTGATGGATATTATATTTGTAAAGAAGTGCGAAAATCATCTGATGTTCCAATTATTGTCGTAACGAGTCGAGATAGTGAGCTAGATGAGTTAATGAGTATGAATTTAGGCGCTGATGATTTTATTACCAAACCGTATAATACGCAAATTTTATTAGCGCGCATCTCATCCATTTTAAAACGAACGTATGGTTCTTTGTCGGCAAGTGAGACGCTTTGTTATAAAGGTCTGACGCTGAATTTGTCGAATGGAAGTATCACTTATGAACAAAAGACGATGGAGCTTACAAAGAATGAACTGAAAATTTTAGGATGTCTCATTAAAAATCAGGGCCAAATTGTCTCGAGGGATGTTTTGATGGAGCATTTATGGAAATCAGATTTATTTGTTGACGATAATACGTTGTCGGTGAATGTGACACGTCTTCGAAAAAAACTAGAGGAAATTGGTCTTAAGGATGCGATTGAAACGCGTCGTGGGCTAGGGTACATCATGCCATGAGATTCGTTGATTATGTAAAGAATCATGTTACCTTTTTAGTCATTCAAATGTTAGTTTTTTTAGTTATTTTAATGTTTATGCTTATTGCTAAAGTGAGCGGAGTCGTTATTTTTTTAGTTGGATGTTTATGGTTTATTCCAGTTATCTCTTATATGCTGATTGAATACTTTAAGTGGCGACGTTACTTTAATCAATTGGAGTCGGTCTTAGAAGAACTTGAGGAGAAATATTTAGTGGCAGAGGTGGTTGAAGAGCCAGAATTTTTAGAAGGCCAACTTTTTCACAGTTTATTGTATGATATTACGAAATCGATGCATGAAAATGTCAATAAATACGAAGAACTTGAAACGGAATATCGGGAATATATTGAGACATGGGTTCATGAAATTAAAACGCCGATTGCTTCTTTGAAATTGATTCTTGAAAATAATGAAAGTGACGTGGCACGTC
>NZ_CALIOS010000066.1:0-4692 GCF_938044715.1 uncultured Turicibacter sp. | reverse complement strand
GCTCACCATTCACTTCCATATTTCCACCACGATGTTTCGTCGCAACAATGGCTTTTTTAGAAATGTCTTGTTTTTTCAAAAAATTAAGCAGTAAGGTTTGATCATCTGCTGCTTTGATTTCATAGGTTAATGTTAAACTCATAGATTCCACCTTAACTTTTAATTCTGATAGATAAGTCCAGATAAATTTTATCAAGACTTTTTAATATCTGCCCCAATATTGAAAGGTCCTTTCAAAACATTTCAATTTTTCTATAGAAAATGATCTTTTACACGTCCCCAAAATGGTACATCATGACGTTTAATAAATTTGACGTTACGATCAGAAAGCGTCACTTTAACACGATTAATATGCTTATAAGTGGCATACAAATGATCTCTTGTAATTGTAATATCCTCAAAGTTTTCTGACTCTAAGATGACCATTTGTTCTTTTGGAATAATCAACGGTGATCCAATCGTACGATACACATTATTATTAATTGATCCAATCTCTGTCATTTGAAAAGCAGATAAACTCGGATATAAAATAGCTCCCCCTAATGATTTATTATAGGCGGTACTTCCGGTTGGTGTTGAAAGACAGAGACCAGTCCCTCTAAATGATTCAAAAAACAAATCACCAATCGTGACGTTAAAGTGTTGAGTTCGAAACGCATTTAAGATCGTCATCTCATTAAACGCATATAACTGATGACAGTCCCTTTCATCATAGCAGAGTTTAATTGACAGTAATGGGTATTCACTAATTTTTTGTGCATCTTGATGGATAAAGGTAATTAAATCATCTAATTCTGTTGGCAGCCAGTCCGTGTAATATCCAAGGTGCCCCGTATGAATTCCAATAAATTTAACTGTTTCAATTAAGTATAAATAATGATGGACGGCATGTAAAACCGTTCCATCTCCACCAATGGTAAAGACGATATCTGGATACTCATCATCTATTTCAACCGAAGCAGCTTGAAGCCTTTTTAAAAGCTGTGCTTTTACTTCTTGAGAATTTTCGCGTTCATTTGCGTAAATCGAAACTTTCATATTAGTCACCTTTTTGTTGTTTAATTACATAGTCTTCATTCACATTGACAAGACTTGTGGGTGGTTCAATAATACGGTATTCATCTGTTTTTCGTTTTTCAAATGTTTTCTGTGCTTCAGCGATTTCATCGCGAATCTCTGACATTTGTCGATCAAGCCATCCAGCTGCTTCAGCCGCTTGTTTTAAGCGATCTTTAATTTGATCTGGAATTTGACCATCGTATTTATAGTTTAAAGAATGCTCAATACTTGCCCAGAAATTCATCGCAAGCGTTCGAATTTGGAACTCAACTAATACTTTTTTCATCCCATCAATGGTTTCTAGATGATAGTAAGCATGAATGTGATACGAGCGATAACCGCTGTCGCGTTGATTTAAAATGTAATCTCTCGTTTCTACAATTTCAAGATCGTGACGTTTTGTCAATAAATCGACGACCATGTAAATATCTTCGACAAACTGACAGTTAATTCGAATTCCCGCAATATCATACACTTCATCTATTGCATTAATAGATAACCCCATTCGTTCAAGCTTATCTAAAATACTTGAGATAGTTTTAACCCTCCCATCGACAAATTCAATGGGTGAATGGAGCCCTTTTGTTTTATATTGTTGCCTAATTCCCCTTAAATTGATTTTTAATTCTTGTAATGCTAATTCATAAGGCTCAAAAAAACTTAACCAATCCATTAAACATTCACCTCTAATTCCTCTCTTTTACGTTTACTTTCAAATGGTTTTCATATACTTTTTTTCAAGTTAGTGACAATTATAACTATCTATTATTGATTATAACACGAGGATACGTCATAATAAAATATAGAGGTGATTTTAATGGCAACAAATCTTGAAATTGAGTTCAAGAATATGCTAACTGAACAAGAATATCAACAACTTTTAAATAAGTTTTCGATTAACGAAGAACAACTGTGGACGCAAAAAAATGTGTACTTTGATACGCCGACAGGACAGTTAAAAAAACTTGAAGCAGCTCTTCGTATCCGTGTTAAAAACAGTACTTATGAATTAACCTTAAAAACAAAACAAGCCGTCGGTTTACTTGAAACGAATCAAATGATTACCAAACAAGATTATCAAGCTTTAAAATACGATAAAGTTTTAGTGAAAGGTCCCGTGTATGAGGCCTTACAATCTTTATCCGTTGATGTTAATCATCTTCTAGTCATCACTGACTTAACAACCAAACGTGCTGAAGTGCCTTATAAAGAAGGTCTTCTTGTGTTAGATAAGAGCTTTTACTCTGATGTGATTGACTATGAATTAGAATATGAAGTCACTGACTATGAAGTGGGATTACGTCATTTCAATGACCTTTTAAAACAATATCATATCCCAACGCGTGAAACTGAAAATAAAATTAAACGTGCAACCAATGCGATGAATAAAAAGAAAAACTAGCCTAAGGCTAGTTTTTTTGTTTTAATAAATTGCCAACTTTTCTATCCTCTTCTAACACTTCTTCTAACTGATGATAAACACGGGGATACTTTAACACTTCATAATACCCCTTGTGATTGGATATAATCTGTAAACGAGCTAAAATCAAAAGATAAGCCTTCAAAGCTTTAATGGCATATTGATCAATTTTTAAGTGATAGTGACCTTTTAATCTATTAACTAAATCCGTCAGGTTAAAAAAACTTCCAATCTCTTTCGACATAATGAAACCAATTAAGACATACGCTTGCCAAATAAAAAGTGGTTTGGTAAATCCCTGATGATTCGCAATGGGCCATCCAACTTCAGATGGCATAAGCGAGAGTGTTAGACGATGCCCATAGCAAAGTCTAACCAACTCTCTTTCACTTTTGATGTATTGTTGCCATTTAATACATCTAAATTCTTTTTTTATCGCTAACCATTGTGTTAAATTAACACCTTCACACGCTTCTTGATCATTTAGCAAATCGGTCATCTGTAAATTTTTTAAATATACTCGATTTGCCTGTGCTTTAACCTCTTTTGGGTTAAGCCAAATAATTTGATTAAAGAGAGTAACTTCTTCGGTCATAATATTTAGATGAATCAGTGGATGATGTTTATTTAAAGCCATGACTTTATTTATTAAATAGGTTTGAGGCTTTTCCTTCAAATCTCCAATAAAAACCCATAGGACCTCAATTCCTTTTGAACGATAGTCTTGAACTCGCGATTCAAACAAGCTTTGACTTATAGCACTTTTTTGAATTTCAATAACATAAGCTTGATGATTCCATTCAAAATAAAGATCGGCAATTCGTAAGATATCTTGAAATCTTTTTTCAATCCTGATAGAGGTTGCCCCTTGACGTTCTAGGTACGAGGCAAGTAAAAATTTTGAAATTCTATGCTCCTCACTTTCAGATTCAGAACATTGATATTCACATGGCACTTTATGAGCAAAATGAGCTCTTTTTTTCATCCCATACTTTAATATCATGTCCCCCTCGCAATGTGGGCATATGTAAGGTAAGTGGTTTTGATGCTTTTGTATAATTTCGTTTCGACTAAGTCCTGTTAAATCAATGAGTTGATTGTTTAATTTTGCTGTTAACATGTTATCACCTAACATGATATACGCTTATTTTAACGATTATCTTTTTCAAGAAGCAGTATTTTGCTCATTTAAAACTTCTTCAAGTCCTCTAATCATCTCATCCATGATATCTAAAAATTGAATATCACCTTGTGCGGCATAGCCCATTAGTTGTTTAACTTTTTCATTCAAATTGGTCGGATAAATATCGCAACTATCTTCCATGATTTGAATAAGACGCTTTTCCCCCGGATGATAAACTTCATTTATCGCAAAAATGATATCAAAATAACTCGCTAAAAACTTGCTGACTCTTGGTGGAATACTCAACGTGTCTTGGCGAATAATCGCTTGTTCAAGTTGATGATAATAAGAAGAGAAACTATCTTTTAATAGAGGAAAATTTAAATCAATAATATTTTCCTTTAGTTGCTTGGGATAAGTAGTTGCGTACTTTTCATACAACGCTTTTAGGCGTCCCCCTTTATCAAACAAAATGGTGGAATCCATAAAATTACGAATAAAACACGTCGTATAGCCTACCTTTGCTACATGACGTTCCATTACATCATATAATTCCTGCTCAAGTTCTGACAAAATAATAAACGAAACCGTAATCTCAACTGGAAAATCACTCAAGAGAAAATGATCACTTGTGACGAAGGATGGATAATTCATCTCTATTTTTGTCGCATATTTTAAAATTATTTGTCGTCTTTTTTCTTCCGTCAAAGGATTTACTAAATAAACATCTAAATTAATATCCGATAAATCATCTTGTAAACTTGCTGCTTTAGAACCAGCCATCGTTAAACCAACAACTTCTCCTAATTCAGAATAGTCGGCAACAAGTCGATGCAGTATTTCATTTAAATTAATCATCTCTTCCCCTCCATCACTTTGATTTAGATACCCTGACATCTCTTAACATTCATTTTGTTTCTTATAAAAAAACAACTAGTTTCAAGTAGCTGTTTGGATTATTAGTCATTGTAAGAACTCAATTCATTCTATTCTTTATTCCTACTCTTTATGTCCATTTTTGTTTTTTTGCATAAAAAAAAGGTTCTATAATATTTGGTGTTGCTAACTAAGCAACGCCTTTTTTATGGCA